>JAHIPI010000063.1 GCA_018894435.1 Candidatus Omnitrophota bacterium
CGGCTTCGTCAGGCGCCTCAACATGTATGAAAACAAAATCATTCTTTTCTAAAGACGCGATGGCATAATCCGCCTTACCCTGGTAATTGGTATCGTAATAACCTGTCGCGCCCGGTACTTTGATCGGCTCAAGGCCTATTAGTTTTCCTATGCCATTCAAAAGGTCCACCGCCGAAATTATGGAACCACCCATACCGTATTTCTCTTTAAATAGCGGTAGATCCGGTTTTGAGCCCTGCCCCCACAACCATATCATGTTTGCGGGGTTCTCTTTTAAGTCCAGGCGTACTTTATTAACGTCATTCTTCGCAAGAATGCCCCTTGAATCTTCCATCAACTTTATAAGAAGCTCCGCGCCTTTGCCTTTCGGCAGGTTATCCTTTATCCCCTGCCCGACCATGTCGTGAGGCGGCATATACTTTATCTTTGTAAGGTCGGCTTCCTTTTTATCGAACGCAAAATGCCTGCCGTTTTTTATAACTGCAAGGTGCCTGTAGCTCATACCAGGATAAAATCTAATAAGCGGTGTCCCCAACTTAGCATCTAGCTCTTTTATCAGGATCTCCGCTTCTTTCGACTTTATGTGCCCGGCGCTGTAATCGGTAAGTATGCCCTTATCTTCCGTAATAAGATTGCATCTGAAAGCGACGTCATTTTCTTCCAGGTTAATATTCACGTTTGCGGCTTCAAGAGGGCCCCTGCCGGAATAATACTTTTTAGGGTCATATCCCAGGATAGCGAGATTGGCAACATCGCTCGCGGGCGTCATGCCCTTTGGTATCGTGCACGCTGTCCCTACTATTCCGTTTTTAGCGATAAAATTCATATTCGGAATTTTAGATGCCTCTATCGGCGTCCTGTCGCCGAGCGAGGCGATGGGGTAATCGCTCATTCCATCTGCCACCATGACTATATATTTCATAACGCCATTTCCTCCAGCACTGCCTTAAGGTCGTTTGGTAAAACCTTTGGCTTTTCCACGCTAGCTATGGCCCTGTCCGGATCTTTTAATCCGTGGCCGGTCAAAACGCACACTACGCGCGAATCTTTTTTGAAATACCCTTTTTTAGAATATTTTAGGAGCCCCGCGACTGAGGCAGCTGATGCGGGCTCTGCAAAGACCCCTTCTTTATCGGCCAATATTTTATAAGCATTCAAAATCTCTTCATCACTTACCATATCTATTTCGCCGCCGGATTCATCTCTTGCGGCCACCGCCTGTTTCCAGCTTGCGGGATTACCTATCTTTATCGCCGTCGCTATGGTATCCGGTTTTTTTACTACATGCCCTCTTACTATGGGAGCCGATCCTTCTGCCTGAAAACCGACCATCTTCGGAAGATTTTTGCTCTTTCCCGCTTTATTATATTCTTTATATCCCTTCCAATAGGCAGTAATGTTGCCGGCGTTTCCGACCGGAATAACGTGGTAATCCGGCGCTTCGCCGTCAAATGCATCACATATCTCAAAAGCGCCCGTCTTTTGACCCTCGATCCTATACGGATTGATCGAATTTACGAGAGTTATGGGATATTTATCGGTAATCGCTATGACTAAAGTAAGCGCGTCGTCAAAATTTCCGTCAATCGCTATAACTTTGGCCCCGTGAATAAGCGCCTGAGCCAATTTTCCAAGAGCAATGGCGCCCGAAGGTATAAGCACTATGCATTTTATACTGCCCCTCGCGGCATATGCCGCGGCTGAAGCGGAGGTATTGCCGGTCGAAGCGCACATAACAGCGCGAGATCCTTCCTCAATGGCCTTCGTGACAGCTACCGTCATGCCTCTGTCTTTAAATGAACCTGTGGGATTTAAGCCCTCGTATTTGAGATATACCTCCATGCCGTTCCCGGCCAATTCGCTTAAGTGGCAGGCGTAAATAAGAGGTGTATCCCCTTCATTCAATGATACTACCGGCGTCTTACTACTTATGGGCAGATATTTTTTATAGCGCTCTATTACACCTTTATACATCAGCTCATCTCCATTCTGACCGCAACGGGCTTTCCGGATATAAAATTGAACTTATTTATCATGCTTAAGGCCTTCCTCAGGTCGGCTTCAACGGCCTCATGCGTCATCATAACGATGGGGACGGCGTGCCGTCTATTCCTATCCTTCTGGGTCACGTCGGCTATGCTTATCTTAAAATCTGCCAGTATCCCGGCTATAGCTGCCAGGACACCCGGCTTATCTATGGCCATGAACCTGATATAGTATTTGCTTTTCACCATGCCTATTCTCTTCATGACTTTCATGCCCGGATTAAAAGAGATATGCGCGGAGGTGATCTCGCTTCCTTTTGACACACACTCGGCAATATCAATTATGTCGGAAAATACGGCGCTGGAAGTAGCCCTCTCGCCCGCCCCTTCACCATAGAGAAGGCTTTCGCCTATCAGATCGCCTTTTATATAAATTGCGTTCTGGGAGCCCTTCACGCTGGCTAAAAGGTGTTGCGACGAAAGAAGCGTCGGATGGACCCTGACGTCAAGCCCGCCGGCCTCGTTCTTTGCAATGGCAAGAAGTTTAATCGTATATCCAAGCTCTTTAGCATATTGGATATCGCAGAGCTCCACATCTTCTATGCCTTCCACATACATATCCTTAACGTCGATAAATCTTCCAAATCCTAAAAGCGAAAGGATGGCGATTTTATGCGCAGAATCCATACCGCTTATATCCAGGGCAGGGTTTCGCTCAGCGATGCCCAATTCTTGAGCATCGCGCAAAGCTTCTCTGAAGGACTTGCCCTCTTCTTCCATTTTTGAGAGTATGTAATTTGACGTTCCGTTTATTATGCCGTAGATCGCCTGTATCTTATTTGCTATGAAAGAGTCACTAAGGCATTTTATGACTGGTATGCCGCCGCCAACCGATCCTTCGAATTTTATGGCGACACCGTTTTTCGCGGCCGCTTCAAATAGCTCTCTTCCCGAATCGGCAAGAAGGGCTTTATTGGCAGTTACAACATGCTTGCCGTTATTAAGCGCCTTGAGTATGAACTCCTTAGCCGGATGTATGCCCCCGATAAGCTCTACAACAATATCTATATTAGGGTCGTTTAAAATATCGTTTGCATTGGGCGTGAGTTGTGATTTAGGAATATTGATACTACGCCTCGATCTTCGGTCTTTATCGGCCACTTTGACCAGCTCGACAGGAATTTCTTTCTTAGAGCTTACAAACGAACTTTTCTTCGCAAAGATCTTTACGACACCGGCTCCTACAGTACCGAATCCGATCAATCCTATCTTTACCTTTCTCATATCATCCTTTCGGAATTTAGAATTTAGTGGTTCTACTTCGCTCGAATACTTTCGTTCTACTTCGTCAAATATTTATATATTTGACTTCGTAGGAACGATTCCTGCGAAGCCATACTCCTCCGAAACACTAATATGTGCGAAGTAGAATGGTCGGGGCGGGCGGATTTGAACCGCCGACCTCTTGCACCCCAAGCAAGCGCGCTAGGCCAACTGCGCCACGCCCCGATAATGAGACCTTAATACACTTCCGGTTTTGCACTCCTAAGCATCAGATCTTTTACTACGTCTTTCGGTGATTTATTTTTATAAATTACTTCGTACACTTCCCGTGTAAGCGGCATATCGATATTATATTTTTTGGAAAGTTCATACGCCGATTTCGCGGTGGTAACTCCCTCCACCACCATTTCAGTCTCTTTTATTATATCATCCGCCCTTTTCCCTTTCCCGAGCATTTCTCCAAACCACCTGTTTCTGCTGTACGGGCTTATACATGTCGTAATAAGATCACCTAATCCGCTAAGTCCGGCGAACGTTTCCTGCCTCGCCCCCATTGCAACGCCGAGCCTCATTATTTCGGCTAGACCTCTTGTCAAAATGGCCGCTTTCGTATTGGTGCCGAATCCCAAACTATCCGATATGCCTGCCGCAATCGCGATTATATTCTTCAGAGACCCGCCAAGCTCTACGCCGACAACATCTTCCGAGGTATACACCCTAAGGGTGGCGCTCATAAGAAGATCCCGCGCTCTCTCGGCAAGCTTTATCTCGCCGGATGCCGCAACGATTGTGGTGGGCAGGCCCCTGGCAACTTCTATGGCTATACTCGGACCCGACACAGCAACGACTTTTATATCTTTGCCCAGAAGCTCTTTTATTGTTTCGGACATGCGCAAGAGTGTATCGCCTTCTATACCCTTTGTAACCGATATATATAGCGCTTCTTTTGGGGCTATTTTCTTCAGATTTTCTAATACGCTGCGGAGATACTTGGATGGTATAGCTAAAATAATGGCATCTGCATTATCTATCGCATCTTCAAGTGAAGCGGTCATACGGACCCGATCGGGAATCTTTACGCCATTCAGGAATTTTGTGTTCTCTCTCGTCTTTGCTACGGACTCTATATAGTCCTTAAAAACTCCCCAAAGCGATACGCTCAGCCCTTTCTGGGAAAGTACTATCGAAAGTGCCGTACCCCAACCGCCATCTCCTACTACAGCAATCTTTTTCATATATTGGTTTAATTATAATATTAGATTCATAATTTAGCATATAAGCTAGTAATAGTCAAATAAAAAATCCCCGGAAAAATCCGGGGATTTTTTATCAGACTGCGGGGGTGGCATTTTCCAGTTAATCGTATCAGTTCATAGTGTTACCGGCCGTTAGGGCCGATAGATCTATTTTAAGCGAGTGAACGAAAGCGACGCAAAAGACATACTGGCCTGCAATGGCGTACAAAGTGCCGGCAGCTTTACAGATAAGCTTATCTTCGCCGGTGTCAGAATCATGCTTCCTGAGCACATGAAAATGTTTCTTTTTCCAGGCCTCATTCGTCTCCTTAAGGCCTTTAAGGCATTCCAGGTCGGACGGGTCCTTTATGCATATTATCTCTCGGACGAAATAGATGCACCTCTTTTCTATCCTAGCGGTGACGCCGTCTTTTTCGACGACTTCACGTATGCAAAGGTCCCTCTTCCTGCTATCGAGTTTAGTGAGATTTTTATACAGTATCTCTCTCATTTTACCGACCCGCCTACATCGCGGCCTCCCATATTTAAAACTTTTTAAAAGACGTAAAGTAAGACGTATAAAAAATAAACCTCCTTCGGTTCACTATAAGTATATCATATAGAGCGGGAAAAGTCAATAAAGAATATCTAGCTTTTTTAAATCCTAATATAAGCTTCTTATGCCTTCTCGCCTACCTTGCGTTCCGTCCCAAGAATCAGGCGATCTATGTTATCCTTATGCTTGTAACATATTATAATACAAGCAGTTATAGCTAAAATTACGATATCTATCCCTTTGCCGCTGAAAGCTGCTATAAGCGGCACGGATACAGCCAGGAAAATTGAACCGAGTGATACGTACTTTGTGATCCAAACTGTTGCAATCCATACTAGGAGACCCGCTATCAATTCAACAGGCAGAAGAACCGCAAAGACTCCGATAAAAGTAGCGACGCCTTTACCCCCTTTAAAATTCAGAAAAATCGTCCAGTTATGGCCGGCGATCACTGCCATGCCTAAAAGCGCTCTGAAAAGATCGAAACTGACGGCCCCTTTTTGATAAAAAACTGACGCCAGAACCGTGACGGCCAAGACACCTTTCCCTATATCTACCATAAGCGTTATGGCTGCGGGCAATTTACCTAATACGCGCAATACATTTGTCGCGCCTACGTTTCCTGAGCCGTGCTTGCGTACATCCAGCCCGAAAATCTTCCCCATCAAATAGCTCGTCGGTATAGAGCCGAGTAAGTACGCGATTATTATGCCAAGTACTATCATCATCTTCTTTTCCTTCCACCCGCCATACGCTTAATTTTGATCCTGATCGGCACGCCCAGCAAACCCAGTTCTTCGCGCAATATGTTCTTCACATTTTCTATGTAATCATCCGGCAAAAAAGCGGTTTTATTTACGAGGATGCTGAATGTCTGCGGCAAAATACTCTCTTGCGCCAACTTGCGTATCTCTATTAATTTGCCCGAGCGGATCAGGGGCAGCCTCTCCGTCTTCTGCATAATATTTAGTATGTTCGCCAGCTCGTCCTTGGAGAAAACGGCCTTGGTGTTTTTTTCCACCAATTTCATAAGCGGAAATACCTCGTCTATATTGAGGCCTGTCTTGGCTGAAGTAAAGAGAACCGGCATAGATCTTATATAGTGCATCCTCTTACGAAGCGCGTCCTCATATCTGGACATCTCTACGTTCTTTACCGTATCCCATTTGTTGACGAGAAGAATGCACCCTTTTCCGCTTTCTTCCACAAGCCTTATGATCCTCATATCGTCTACCATAAGCCCCTCGTAGCCGTCTATCATTACTATGCAAATATCGCTCCGGTTTATACTCCCTTCCGCTCTTAAAAGGCTATGAGCGTCTACCGGCTCTTTTATCTTCCTTTTATGCCGCATGCCGGCAGTGTCTATAAATATGAAATCTTTTCCCTCTTTTTCAAGGTGAATATCTATCGAATCTCTTGTAGTGCCCGGCGCCTCGTGTACAATGACCCTCTCTTCGTTTATTATCCTGTTTATAAAAGATGATTTGCCTACGTTCGGGCGTCCGACCACCGCAAGTTTCATCGCGCCTGGCGGATATTCCGCTTCTGCCGGATGGGCATTGACCACTAGCTTCTCGACCAATTCAGTGATGCCCAGATTATGTATGGCCGAAACAGCATAAACAGGGTCTATACCAAAATTATAAAAACCGCCGATCTCTTTTTCCAGACGCTCATTATCTACCTTATTTACAGCCAGGATCAATTCTTTGCCGGACTTTCGCAGTATAGAGAGGATATCCTCATCCTGCGGCATAACTCCCGAGGTTACATCGCACACAAAAAGGACCGCATCCGTTTTAACTATGGCGAGCTCTATCTGCCCCTTGACCAGCGCCATAAGGTGGTCTTTTTTACCGATCTCATAGCCGCCGGTATCTACCAACTCAAAAGAAACCCCGTTTTTATTTACTACGGCTCTTACCCTGTCTCTCGTAGTGCCTGCCAGCTGCTCTGTTATGGCCTGGCGCTTTCCGACAATCCTATTAAATAGCGTCGATTTTCCTACATTCGGCCGTCCGACTATACATATTTTATATATGCTTTGTTTTTCCATTTAGAACCCTATTTGCCCTTAACAAGTAATGTGCACCCGAAAAAACGGTAAAAAGCGCCGCAAGCGTCCATATCGCATAAGAATATTTAAACTGGATCAATACGCTGAGGATCGTGGCCATTTGAAAAAAAGTGGTGACCTTGCCCAGCATGCTTGGTTTAAACTCTACATATCCGTACACAAAATATATAACTGCCGCGCCTGTTAATATAAAGAGATCCCTCGTCAGGACTATTACGAGGACCCACGGCGGGATCTTAAGGTGCGCCGGGCCGTATGCCACTAAAGAGAGAGTAATAAATGACACCGCAAGCAGAAACTTATCCGCTAAAGGATCCAGCAATATGCCTAACGAGGTTATCTGGCTATACCTTCTGGCAATAAACCCGTCGACGGCATCCGTAATAACAGCTACGAGAAATATTATAAGAGGAAGACGGGATAAAAAAGGATTGCCCTCAGTGTGGTATATGACGCTTACCACAAATGTGGGCGTCAAAAGCAGCCTCGCCAAAGAAAGTGCGTTTGGTATGTTCATGTTATGCTATGTTATATTGTATAATTGGGTACAATATAACACAATGACGCGCAAAAGGTCAAGCCCATTCCTGAATAGCGAAGAAGATTAGCGTAATTATCTGGGCAATTTCATTAATAGCGCCAAGCGTATCGCCGGTTATGCCGTCGATCCTAGTATTT
Source organism: Candidatus Omnitrophota bacterium (assembly GCA_018894435.1). Classification (NCBI taxonomy): domain Bacteria; kingdom Pseudomonadati; phylum Candidatus Omnitrophota; species Candidatus Omnitrophota bacterium. The sequence continues at coordinate 7,819 of JAHIPI010000063.1, forward strand.
ATGGATTTGCCCGTTATATAAGCACTTAGCGCTACTATGGCAAAAATTAAAAACCCCTTTAGGTGCCATAGCGCTATCGCGATAAATAGCGTAATAAAAGACGCGAAAGTAAAATTCTTTACGTCCGTATTTTTAAAGAAAAGGAGGGCCTTGCCTTCTTTACGGGCATAAGGAAACGAAAACATCGCGAATACCATGGCCCATCTACTCAAAACACACATAAGGAGTAATGCTTTGGCTTTTATGTCTATGCCTATTTCTGATAAAAGCGCGATCCCAAGTATAACGGCTATGACGATGCTTAAAGCCCCCATAGTGCCTATATGCGGATCGCGCATAATCCTTAATATTTCGTCTCTGCCTTTTCCGCCTGCAATACCATCAAAAGTATCACCCAACCCGTCGAGATGAAGCCCGCCGGTAACGAAAATAAGGAACGCTACTATAATAGTATTTACGCATAATTGCCCAAGATTTAAAAAAGAGAAAAGCTGATTGGCGGCGACTAAAAATAAACCTATTAATAAGCCTACGAGCGGAAAGAAAACGATAGCCCTTTTTAGCTTACCCTCTTCCAATTTTCCGCCTTTAACAGGTAAAAGCGTCAAAAATTGCAATGCGACCAAAAAACTCCTCATTATTTGGACCTTTCCGAAACATTTGCGCTCTTGAATGTCGCCATCTCGTTTAATATCCTAACCGAAGCCTCTACTATGCTGATTCCCAATGCCGCGCCTGTTCCTTCACCCAGTCGCAGATCCAGATTAAGAATCGGCTTGAGCCCCATATAATCCAGGATAACCCTGTGGCCTTTTTCGACTGAAGAGTGGCTTGCGATTAAGTATCCTTTTATTTTCGGCTCTATGGTATACGCAATAAGCGCCGCCGCAGTAGATATAAAGCCGTCCATAACAACCGGCGTTCGATGCGAAGCGGAAGCCAAAACTATTCCCACTAGCCCTCCTATCTCAAAACCGCCCACTTTTGAAAGCACGTCCAGCGGATCATTGGGATCGGGCTTATTGATTTTGAGGGCTTTTTCTATCACATCGATCTTTTTCCCTAAAGCTTCATCGCCTATACCGGTGCCTCTGCCGGTAACGTCTTTGGCGCCTCTCCGGGTAAGACAGGCGCTTATAGCGCTCGCGGCAGTGGTATTTCCTATCCCCATCTCGCCTATACCTATAATATCCGCTCCGCCGGCTTTCTCTTCCTCAAAAATCTCTATGCCGGTTTCGACCGATTTTATTGCCTCGTCCCTTGTCATTGCCCGGCCTTTTAGAAAATTTTTCGTTCCGAAAGCGATCTTTCTATCTTTAAAGTTAGCAAGCCGCGAGTCATGAGTCGTGAGTTTTTCCGCAACTCCCATATCTACTACTATGACCCTTGCGCCGACATGACGGGCAAGGACATTTATTCCCGCTCCGCCATTTATGAAATTGTAGACCATTTGGGCGGTTACTTCCTTAGGGTACGCGCTAACACCTTCCTCTGTGATGCCGTGATCAGCTGCGAGCGTGAATATGACCTTATGTCTCAGTTTCGAAGTATTTTTTCCGGTTATACCTGCAATAAGCCTTGCGATCTCTTCGAGCCTGCCCAGACTACCCAGAGGCTTTGTAAGATTATTGAGCCGCTCCTGCGTTTTATTCATACAGTCGGCGTCGAGTTCTGAAATCCTATCCACGATTTTCTTTATTTTTTCCACCTTATTTAATCCTTCTCGCTAAGCCTGAAACAAGGAAATATGCCTCATCGGCCGCAGCCGCTGCAATTTGATTCATCCTGCCGGCTATATCCCGAAAATCTCTTGCCATTTTATTATTCGGAACTATCCCCAAACCCACCTCGTTAGACACGACTATGGATTTAGCCCTTATTTTCGCGAGGGCTCTAAGCATACTGGTAATATCATGTTCGATCCGCCTTTCTTTAAAGCCACGCAGGATCAAATCCGAGATCAGTAAAGTCAGGCAGTCTATTATAATAACGTCGAAGTCAGAACCTGCCTTCGTTAAGAGCATAGCTATATTCTTCGGTTTTTCAAAAGTCCGCCAGTGCGCCGGCCTTGTCTTCCTGTGAAGGGCTATGCGCTCTTTCATCTCTTTATCGCAGGCAGAACAGGTCGCGACGAACGCTACCCCTTTAGACTTATCCCGCCCTTTAGCCAACGAAACGGCAAATCTGCTTTTGCCGCTTCTGGCGCCGCCTAAAACAAAGGTAATCTTACCCATCTATTCCCTTTCTCCTCGTTTGATACAACCGCGCATACAGAACCCCATTCTAATCTCGTTTTCCACATATCTTCGATCTCCAGGATGTCGCTTATAATCGCCTTTATCGTCCCGGCGTGCGTAATCAACGCTATCGTTTTATTCGCATTCTGCCGAATTATCTCGTTTAAAGGCGTTTCGATCCTTTTTATAAAATCCTTCATGTTCTCGCCTTCCGGAATATTTACATTATGTGGATTATCTATCCATTTTGAGTATATCTCCGGATATTCCCGCATAATCTCCTCGTAAGTCAGCCCTTCGAATACGCCAAAATCCATTTCATTCAAGCCCGTCATAACAGTTACGGGAAATTCCCCAAACGCTATTCTGGCAAACTGCAGCGCTCGTTTAGCGCCGCTTGAATAAACGGCGTTGATCTTCTCATTTTTTAGCGCCTCACAAAGTTCCGCCGCCTGGCGCCTTCCTATGTCATTTAACTCCATATCTGTGTGACCGCAATATTTTTTTGCCAAACTCCAGTCGGTTATGCCGTGCCTTATGATAATCAGTTTTGTTTGCATCTGTCTTCTCCGGGAATTATGGTTATAAAAGGCTTTGAAGATAACGGGTTTTTATTTACAAGGACCACGGTCTTATACACGGATTCTATGTTTTCGTACGTCAGCACCTCATGAGGGCTGCCTTCTTTAAAAATAGATCCTTCATTCAAAAGAATTATCCTGTCGCAGTACTCGCTCGCGAGGTTCAGGTCGTGCAGGACCATGATTATTGAGAGGCCCTTTTCCCTGTTAAGCTTCTTTAAGAGGTCAAGTATCTGTATCTGATAGCCGATATCGAGGTGAGACGTCGGCTCATCCAGCAATAGCAATATGGGTTCCTGTGCAAGTGCCTTCGCGATTATGACCCGCTGCCTTTCCCCCGCGCTTAAGTTATCTATATATTTTTCCTTAAGGTAAAGCGCGTCGGTCAAAGAAAGCGCTTTTTCGGCTATCGTGAAATCATTTCTTGTTTCAAGCTCAAGCCTGCCTAAATGCGGGATCCTGCCCATAAGCGCTATTTCCCATACCGTAAAAGAAAAATTTATCAGGATATCCTGGGGCACAAAAGCGGTTTTGCGCGAGAATTCCTTCAAAGCCATCTTGTGGATGTCTTTTCCCGACAATTCTATCCGGCCTTTTCGCGGGACGAGAACCCGGCTAAGGAACCGCAATAGAGTGGACTTTCCGGAACCGTTAGGCCCTATTATGCCTAAGAAATCACCTTTATTTACGACAAAAGATATGTCCCTTACGATGTTTTCTTTGCCATAGCCGCCGGATAGGTCATCAACTCGAAGCAGTAGCTCTCTTGTCATCTCATCCCCTGTCTTGTCCTGAGCAGTATTATGAATATAGGCGCTCCGACGAGCGCCGTAATAACTCCGATGGGTATCTCCATGGGAGGCATCAATGAACGCGATAACATATCGCATATAATCATAAAAGATGCCGCCGCGAGGCATGTAGCCGGTATAAGCCTTCTGTGAGCGGGCCCGACGATAAACCTCATCATGTGCGGGATGATGAGCCCCACGAAACCTATTATGCCGCATATGGAAACAACGCTTGCCGTGACTAATGAGGTGAGTAGAAATACGATCTTTTTCACCGCTTCCGTATTTATGCCAAGGTGGACGGCCTCCTCTTCGCCGATACTTATGGCATTCAGGTCCTGCGAGAACATATACATAGCGGCAATACCAGCAATAACGATTATGCTTACTACGCAAATAAGTTTAGTGTCATATACATGCATACTTCCCCATAACCACCACATAATCCCATGAAGCGCCTCATTAGGGGAAATAGATATCGCGAAAACAAGTATACCCGATAACGCTATGGACACTACCACACCGGCAAGGATTAATGACTGGACAGGGACTTTATTCCCTTCCCTGGCCAGATTATAGACCAGGATAAAACTCAAAGTCGCCCCTAAAAACGCGGCGAGTGGAAGCCATAATCCCTGAATCCCCATAATTATTCCCAATACCGCCCCCAGGCCCGCGCCGCTTGATGTCCCCAGCAGATAGGGCTCCGCCAAAGGATTTCTCAGTATTGCCTGTAATGCCGCGCCGGAAACCGCGAGTCCGCTCGCCGCTATCGCGGCAAGAAAAATACGCAAAAGCCTGAGATGGAGTATAGGCCTGTTTGCCTCTGAAAAAAGCTCAAGAAACGGTATGCCGACAGAGCCCTTCGTTATGCCAAGAAATACCGCGAAAGCCAATATAAGAAAAAGAAACCAAATTTTTCTTTCAGGCGTTTTATTCATCTTTTCGGGTGATCCTCCTCTCTAATGCCTTAAGGCCTTCTATGAGGCGCGGTCCCGGCCTAAGCAATATATCCGAATCAATATCGTTATATACGCGACTCATGCGGACAGCGGATATATCGCTCCATCCTAATCGTTTTTTAACAACATCCAAGGGCCGCTCCTCCGACATATAAGTAAGAATGATATAATCCGGGTCACGCTTTATCACCTGCTCGGCTGAGAAATAGCCGTATGCCTTTTTCATGTCACCCGCTATATTAACACCGCCTGCAAGCGTTATCAATTCATTAATAAAAGATTTCCCTCCGGCCGTTAAAAGCGGATCATCCCATATTTCTATAAAGACTTTTGGCCTATCCTCACCAGTTCCGGCGCGCCGGCTCAATCTAATCATCTCATCCCTCATTTTTTTGGTCAGTTTTTCGGCCTCGCGGCTCCGGCCGGTAAGCTTGCCTATTTCCTTTATTGAAAATAGTAGCTCTTCAATGGTGACCGGATCGCTCACATAAAGCCTTAATCCCAGCCCGCGCAGCATTGTGACGGCGGACGCCTGTTCAAGGCCCGTCCCGAAAATAATGTCCGGCTTAAGCGAAAGAATCTTCTCGGCGTTCAGATAGCTGAAGGTACCGACCTTCTCCTTCCCTTTTGCCTCCTCCGGATAGTCGCAAAATGAGCTGACGCCAACAATTTCATCATCCAACCCCAGGGCAAACAGGATCTCTGTCGTCGCCGGCGCGAGCGATATGATACGTAAGTTTTGCGGCTCGCCAGCACCTTCGCCGGTTTCCGCATGGATTATCAACAATGCTAAAACTAATAAACAAATATATTTTTTCATTAGAATGTAACCTTGCCGCCTCCATAAAACGATATGCCCGGCATGCCATAGCCGTCCACTTCCTCGTAGAACTGGTTCAACAGGTTCTCTACCCGGGCAAACAGCTCAAAATTTTTATTTACGATGTACCTGCCGGACACATCTACTTTATTATAATGCTTAAGGTTTATCTGCTCTTCACTCCATATTCCCGGCGCTGTCTCTGTCCACCTGAAATCTTTCCGGCCGCTTACAAAAAGATAGGAGATATTAAAACTTAAATTGTTAATAGGCATAAGATCGGTGCTTAGTAAATGTTTATGCCTGGCTCTCCTGACCAGATATTGATGCGTTGTGTCGTCTTGGGCGTTGAGATAAGTGTATCGATAATCTATCTTTATTTTTTCGTTTGGCTTGAATGTAATCTGGTTTTCTACGCCCTGGATTGTAGCTTTATTGACGTTGAAGTACCGGCCTGTTCCGAAATCAAGATTAGTTACGGTCCAGTCTATAAGATTCTCCAGTTTTGTGTAAAACCATACTGATTCCATCTCTAGGCGCTCATCAAATAAACTTTGACCAAGCCCCGCCTCAAAGGAATTACTCTCTTCCGGTTTCAAATCAGGATTGCCGTTAGAGGGGTCATAAAGCTGATAAAGTGAAGGCGCTTTAAACCCCGTAGCCCATTTTCCTTTCACGCTTGTCTTCCAGTCAAAGGTATATTTACCGGATATCTCGTAAGTATCATAAGTGCCGAATTGCGAATGGTCATCAATACGGAATCCCACTATACTATGAAACTTATCGTCCATGTCAAATTTATTCTGCACATAATAGGCGACATTGTGATATTTTACACGCGGCGAATCAGCTATAAGCCACCAGTCCCATGCGGGAAAAAAGCTGACACTGGAAGAATCGCCTTCCTGCTCATAGTAGTCGATGCCGCAAAGCAATGTATCTCCCCTGAATAACTCCAGGATACTTTGCCCCTCATAAGAGGTATTGTTTCCTACAAATTTACTGTTTGAATATTCTCCCGGATCAAAATCATCGCCGGTATCTTTATCGTATGATTTATATTCTAGCCACGATGATTTAAACCCGAGTTTCCACCAATCAAACACGGCACAATCCGCGTAAGCGGATATGACCGTACTTATTACTCTGTTTCTGTTATTTGGGTCGTCTCCGCCATAACCACCGCTATCATCGAGCTTTGTCTCCGCATCCGTGTGCCTGAAAGTGGAACCAACACTAAAATTGTCAAACACATCATAATCTACTCGCGCGGAGACTGAAGTATTATGATATGCGTCTTTCTCATTGTTATCAAACTTCCCGTCCGCCTTGGATATGCCTCTTGTGTCTATTCTTGAGACGGCCGCTGAATAATACAATCCATTCATCTCGCCGTCTGAGCCGACCGCTTCTTTAAAAGTAACGTATGAACCGCCCTCGAGAGATGCCCATATCTTAGGCTTTCCCTTTCCTTTTTTAGTTACTATATCAATTACGCCGCCTATGGCATCAGAACCGTATAGAGTACTATGCGTTCCTCTAAGCACTTCTATTCTCTCAACATTATCAATTGTAAGGTTTGCGAAATTGAATGAAGCATTTGTGGAAATAGGATTGAACACCTTGACACCGTCTATCATCACAAGCGTGTGCCCCGAATCAGTTCCCCTTGTAAAAACGGAAGTTGAGCCGCCAAAAGGCCCCGTCTCCACTACATCTATCCCTGGAATCGTTTTCAAAAAATCTTTCACCATCGGTTTATTTTTTAACCCTATTTCATCGCTGTCAATAACTGTGATTGAAGAAGGGATGCTGCTTAAATAACTTTCGTATCTGGTGGGGCTGACAACGATCGGAGGGAGTTCTACCTCTTCTTTGATATCTTTTTTTGCTTCTTTTTTCACCTCTTCCGCAACTTCCGTCTCCGGCTTCTCTTCTACTTCCTCCGCTAAAACATTAAAGCATATTAACAACCCGACCACTACCAACAAAAACCTCTTCACTCTCTTCCTTTTCTAGACTTGGAGAGATCCGCCTTCGCCAAATACTTATCGTGTTTGGCTTCGGCGGATTCAATTCGCACCTAAAACTTACGTCACCGCAATCTTTACTATTACTCCGTAAGTTTTGTGCTCATTGAAAAAAAATAGCCCAACCTTCACTTGTGAGGTTGAGCAAATCCTTCTCCTCTCACCCCGAAGGTCTAATTTAGGTATCCTGGCTCAAGAGCGCACTTCGCCTTTGCCTTCCCATGCCGCCAGCTCCTCTCGGGGAACCAGTCGAAACAGTGGCTTTAGGCGCACTTCGTGCTCTTTTACAGTTGCGGGGGCAGCAACGGATTCTCACCGTCTTCCCTATGTTAATATATTTTTTAATGAACTGGTTAAAGTATACTTCCACCAGTAATAATTGTCAAGTAAAAATGCTCACTCTGTATAATAATAGTGGTACTCTCCTCGCTCCGGTGAGATGTTGCTCAACTTTGTGGTTGTCTCCGCTTGTCGCTCGCTCCGATTAGGCATCTTCGCTTCGCTGTCGCAAAATTTCCGACGTCTGGAACGCCTTTAAGGTGTCGAAAATTTTGAGAGTCGCTCCGACAAACCACAAAGTTTCGCCCCTATACGCAGTCGCTCGCAAATGAGACCACAACTTACGGAACGAAGTGACGTAAGTTGTATGGTCGAATTTATCCCGAGCGAAGCCGAGGGAGAGAGGTACCAATATTATTATACTGCAAACAGTACGTGGAGGAATCTCTTGTATAAGAAATATTGGCGTTTCCAGCGAGCGAATAAAAATTTTCCGCCGGAGGCGGATCAGCCTTTGGCTGAAGCCTCATTTGAGCCCGGGAAAAAGCGGTTAAATAGGGCGGCCTCGCCTAGTTAGGCGAGGCACTCCCTCAGACATTGCGTCTTCGGTCGGTGGCCACCATGCCGCCCCTGATTTGCCGTTACTTACGTATATGCAAATCATCCCGAGCGAAGTCGAGGGGCGCTTTTTCCCGTAGGCGAAAGGCGTAAAATTTTTACTTGAGCGAGCGGAAATGTCAATATTTCTATTATAAGCAAATTGACAACCGGCGCAAAACGGAGTATACTTATGGGCGAACCTTGGAGGAAACTATGCGGAAAATATCGACGGTATTATGCGTTCTCTTTCTCGCGCTCTCAGTAGCAACCACTTCTTACGCCATTGACCTTCAAAAATTGATGCACAATGCCCTTGGTAATGGATATTCCACTGCAATGGAAGGCAGTAGAATTCCGGCAAAGAAATATTTCCGGAAGGCCTTTGACCTCGCGAAAAAGCTTCGGGACTGGAGTGTCATGATAGATGCCGCGGGCGGCCTTTTGGCTTTGGGCGACCGCGAAGATGCCCTCAAATATTTTGATGAGGTCGCCAAATTGAATAAGAATCTGAAGGATTGGCGGGCAAGTATAGCGCTTGGTTACAACTATCTTGCGTTTCCGAAGGGTTTGATAGACGAGAGCCGCGCTATGGCTAACGCGGAACTTGCAAAAAAATACGCCTCCGATAAAAAAGACTGTCGGGGATTAATCGAAAGCGCAAAATTATTCGACAGGCTTAAAATGAAGGAGTCTTCGCTTGAATGCCTTGAGACTGCAAAAACCATCGGCATGGAATCCAAAAATGACGAAGCCATGATCGAGATCGCCTCTTACTACAAAAAATCGGGCGATGTTAAAAATAGCCAGAGCGCTATTAAATTAGCCGAACAATATAAATCAGAAACGCAAAAGGTGAAGCCCTATCCTCCGGATTTCAAGCCCTACGGCGAGACAGTGGCAGAACCTCGAAAGGTGCCTGTGGAAGCGCAAATTGCCGAACGCGAATCAACAGACAGCGAAATAAGCGCTAAGCTTGATTATCTGGCCAAAATGGAAGAAGCGAAAAGGAAGGAAAAGGAATATTATATCGCCTACGATGACTATTACGACTATCCTTATTATTACCGCTACTATTCTATCTACGACAATATCACGTATCTTCCGCCCGATTGGTTAGGCGACTGGGCGCGTTTTAATCTGCGCCGTTACCGCTTCCTGGACGGTAATTACATGTTCCTGGGCTGGTAAACGCCTTACGCCGTTATTTTAGTATATCGTTCGGCTTGAGCGGACAGGTGGCATTTATACTCGCTTTTGAAAATTTCTCCTGAACCTGCGTAATAGTAATTGTACCCACTCTCTCCGATTCGCTGCCGAGCGACATCCCCGTCTGCGGATCTATTAATTCTTCTCCCGGGCGATATACCGTAAAAGTATCTCCTACTTGTAAACCGCTATTGATGCCGGCGTTGATATATGCTTCATTGCCCGACGCCTTTATTACCCTGCCCTCCCACGGCACATTTTTCGTCCTTGTAATAATAGCTATAACGGCCTTATCAATCGCCTTTGCAGTTGCCTTACCTAATGGTGTATTTTGAAAAGCGCCTGTACCAAAACCCCAGTCACTTTCGGAATATCCGAAATCAAGCCCTGTAGCGCTGACCTTACCTTCACACCTTACCGAATCAAGTACCTGGCCTGTCGTTGTATCATAAATCCTTATATCTACGCCTACCTGCGCTTGAGATGTGGCAAGACCTACGTCAATACCTTTAATACTCAGGGCCCCGCCGCCGCCTGATTCTCTCAATCCAAATTGAGTCACAGCGCCTCTAATCATGATCTGCGCGGGTAAAACCCTTCCAAACTGCGGAGCGCCCTGCGATGTGGTCCTGCCGCTGGCGCCAAAGTCCTGCTCAGCGAGGACATCGGTTATTGCCTGTCTCTCTACCACAATAAATCTGCCGCTATCAATAAGGGCAGTGGTAAGCATCTCTGCCATGCCTTCCCCGAGGTTTATCTGGGCTGAGATACCCGCTTTATTTTCAAATTCCATGACCGCTATCGTCTTCTTTGGCCCTTCCGACGGAGGCAGGTCCTTAAATGATTTCGGCATCTTCTCTTTTTTCTTTTTTGCGGCAAAAGCATCCGTCGCTACGCCGCATGCTACAAGTATTACCAATAAGACAACAAAAATTTTATTCTTAAACATGGCAGCCTCCGAATTTTCCTGTTACTTTCTAGTGCGAAAATTCGTCCCGAGCAAGCGAGCTCGCATTTATGCGGGCGAGCGCGTCGAGGGACCCTTTACTCTACAAATTCCAGATCTATTCTATGCGCGGATTTCGCCGTTATTCTGACCAGCGGGCCGTTCTGCATCTCCTCTAAAAGATCGGCCAAAAAATCGGCGTTGCCCAAAAGGACCACATCAATGATTGCGACGTTTCGCTCGACGCTTCTTTCGTGGACGGCCTTTATGCTTCTCTGCTCATCTAGTGCCTCAATAAACTCTTTTGCCTTTGTATAATCTGCGTTGGAACAGACAATCTGAATAGTCGTTTCATTATATGCGTCACCGCCTATTTCTTCTTTGATCTCTTCTACGATCGAGGCGGCTATCTCACTAATGGCTTTCTCACAGGCCTTATTAGCAGTCGGAATACGGCCCGAGCCCCTTTCTGTCGCGCTGGCCGAATCTGACGTTATGACCTCGGCAGTATCTGTCTTTACCGCTTTTGCGGTAGCATCGCACTCATAGGTATAAACAGTCACCCCGTAAGGCTGAGACGTATCCGTCATATTGGATTTGGCCTCTACTACGACGACTATCTCTGCGCCGTAATTTCGGCCAAGCGCCGCGGCCCTGTCAGGATCGGAAAAACTGAGCACCGCATCGCGCTCTTTTATCATCTCCATCTGCGATTTATCTACAAGAGGAAAATTATTCGCCAAAAACTCTTTCTCCATTTTCGCCTGGACCATGCTGGCAGGCTGTTCAATCCCATCCACGTATTCTACGGTTATTACCATTATGCGGGGGTTAGACTTCCTTGGCGTTTCGGGCTTCGTCGCCGGAGGCGGCGCTATATTCGGAGGCAGATTCTCATCAAAATATTCATTAACGGGTGGATTGCCACCGGGAGGCTCAGTGGCCGGATCTTCGATTACCGGATACTCAAAGCCCGAATAAGCAAAAGGAATAAAAGACAGCATAAGAAACAATATTAAAAATGCACGTAAAGGCCTCATGGTACCTCCTATTTTAGCATTGTTTCGTTCGTTACTTCTGTATTAGGCCGGTCGTATTCACAAACCCTATAACCCGCGAGCTGCATCGCTTTTTCGAATTTATTGGTAAGCGGGCCGTTCAGCGCTATATCCAGTTCCAGATCCACCTCCGCGCTTCCATCGCCCAAATATCTCACTTCGGCCAATCGCGCCCCTTTAAGGGAGCCGTCTTCCGAAAAGTACCTCTCCTTGGGAAAATAATCGGGCGCTATCGCTTCCGCAATCTTGACAAGGTTATCATAAGCGAGGACGGTCGCCGCTTTCTTAGTAAATAAGCGCGCCTGCGGACTGTCAACACCCAGCCCTTCCGGCAGTGCCGCTC
>JAHIPI010000064.1 GCA_018894435.1 Candidatus Omnitrophota bacterium
AGAAGCGAAAGAAGAAAAGATTATTCTAGGTCCCGAAGAACTGCAAAAAAACAGAATTCAAACGGCTCAGAATTCACTCGAGAAAAAGGGATTTGATGTCGGCTCTCTAGATGGAAAAATGGGCTGGCGAACAAGAGATGCCATTAAAGAATTTCAAAAGGCGAAAGGGCTCAAAGTAAGTGGATTTCTTGACACGAAAACATGGTCGGAATTAAATCAACCGGTCAAAAAAGATAAAATAAAATCCAGTTCAAAACAGTTAAAAAATGTCAAAGAAATACAGCTTGCTCTTAAGAAAGCTGGCTTTAATCCAGGCCCTATAGACGGAAAGACGGGAAGTAGAACAAAAAGGGCTATAATCGAATTTCAAAAATCTAAAAACTTGGCGGCAAACGGCGTGCTTAATGATGAGACCGCCAAGGAATTAGAAAAATACATAATGGAATAATAGTTTAAAAGGAGGAATCATGCGAGTGATAGTAAAAATAGCAACAGTATGCGTTTTATCTTTGTTTTTAAGCGGGTGTGTTACAGGCAGAAAAGATGCTGCCAAGCCGCAGATTCAACAACTTCAAAGTAGAATCACGCAATTAGAGCAGCAATTAGAGCAAAGAGACGGTGAGATAACCAATTTAGAGGATATGCTGGAAGAAAACCAAAAGGCGCAAAGCTATTCGACAAAAAAGAGCAAGCCGACGGAAAGCTCTTCCAAACCCTCCATAAAGGATATCCAGATAGCTCTTAAAAATGCAGGATATTATGCAGGCCCTGTTGACGGTAAGGCCGGTGAAAAAACAAAAAAGGCTATAGAAAGTTTTCAGAAGACAAGCGACCTGACTCCCGATGGCGTAGCGGGTCAAAAGACATGGGCAAAATTAAAAAAGTATCTGGATAGATAAAAGAGCAATAATATGAACAAAATCTTGAAAACTTTCATCAAATACGGTTTAGTCTTTATTTTAGTTTGCATGACGGTTAATTCTTTCGCCTTTTTTAGCGAAGAAGAAAAGGAAGCAAGGCGTAAGAAAGAAACAGAAGAATTGCAGGAACGTTTCAAATGGTGGCCTACCGATGCAACACCGGGTCCGGTAAAGGATCCGGACAAAGGGGGATATTGGTGGTGGCCTACCAAGCCCGGCAAAGTAGGGCCGTTATGGGGGAATAGGGGCTGGGTTTATGTATATAAGATAATATTTGATTACAAAGAAGAAGAACTCCCTCCGCCTAAGCCCGAAGAACCAAGGCCTTCGCTTTTAATAAAGAAGATGATAAAGAATGTCAAAATATACTTTGATTTCGATAAATCGGATTTAAGAGATGATACAATAAAAATATTAAATGAAGCTATTGGTACTTTGAAGAGAAATCCCGAATCGAGCATACTTATAACAGGAAATTGCGACATCCGCGGCTCCGAAACTTATAATATGAAATTGGGAAAACATCGGGGTGAAACTGTGAAACATTTTATGTTGGCTCACGGCATTCCAGAGAGCCGTATTCTAATAATTTCCAGAGGAAAACTTGATGCGATAGCTCCAATAACAGACATGGTGGGTATGCAGAAAGACCGTAATGCACAGTTTATGATTGCCGAGGTAGAGGAGGTCATGATTCCTTATCCTAAAGATCTAGAGAATATTAATGCAACACCGATTGAAGAAGGCAAATATCTCGTTGAAGAAAAAGAGAATGTAGAGTCGGCAATTAAGGTTTCGACACGAGAATATGTTGTGAAAAAAGGCGACACATTATCCGGTATCGCAGCAAAAGAATACGGCGGTGCCTATAGATGGAAATACCTGTATGAGTTGAATAAGGATGTAATTAAGGATCCGAATAAACTCAAGGAAGGGCAGAAGATAATTATACCCGTTGAATAAGGAGGCGCGAAGATATGAAAAAGGAACAAGCTAATAAAAAAATTTGGCGAATCTGCTTTGGGGTAATACTCTTTTATTTCGTTGCTGTTATCATAGCATATGCAAATCTGAAGAAATGAAGGGCCGACAATATATTCTGTTAAATGTAACAACAGGAACTAGGAGGGAGTTGTGGAGACAAAAATAGATTTAACGAATCTTATTAGAGAAAAGGCAAAAGAGTTGTGGGAAAAGGACGGACGCAAGCAGGGCCGTGATATGGACTATTGGCTACAAGCTGAAAAGATTGTAAAAGCTCAGGCGAAAAAACAATAAATCAAGATTTATAATAAGAATAACGGCAGGTGTTTTTGCGCCTGCCGTTATTACCTTTAGGGTGCAGTGACGCTAATGGGAAAGTTGACGGTTTTATCCGTTTATAAGGATAATTTATGAATCCTGAATCGGTAATGAATTTTTGAGAGGAGAGAGATAGGCTATAAGGTTATTCCACCGTAAAAAATTTGACACTTTAAAAAATGTATGTTAAACTTATAGTATCATGATAAATAGAAGGAGACGGTTGTTTAAAATCTTGCTCTCTTTTTAAAAAACATTTTGCTATATACAGGCAAAATGTTTTTGTGTTTAGTAACCATAAAAAAGGAGGGCAATTTTATCATGGTGTTTAAAAATAAAATTCTAATAGTAGGATACGGATCTGTCGCAAGATGTGCTTTTCCCATTCTCCTCAAACATATCTCCGTCCCATACAAGAATATCACAATAATAGATTTTATCGACAAGAAAAAAGAGCTTTTGCCCTGGATTAAACGCGGCGTAAAATACATCCAGGAAAGAATCACCCCCATCAACATTACTTAAATCCTTTCGCAGCACGTTTCTCCCGGCGGTATCGTAATTGATCTTTCATGGAACATAGATTGCATCGAGATGCTTAACTGGTGCCATGAGAATAAAGTTTTATATGTTAATACATCGGTAGAAGAGTGGGACCCATATGCCGATATTCACAAGAAAACACCGTTTCAGAAATCTCTTTACTACCGCCAAACGGAGATACGGAAGATAACGTCCCGCTGGAAAGGGCCCATGACGACAGCTGTCATAGATCACGGCGCCAATCCCGGGCTCATTTCTCATTTCACAAAAAAAGGCCTTGTAGACATCGCTCACAGATTATTGCGCGATAATAATCTTTCGAAAAATATAAAAAATAGAATCACGCAATGCCTCAAAACAAAAATGTTCGCCCATTTAGCGAAAGAGCTAAACGTTAAGGTCATTCATATAAGCGAACATGATACGCAAATTACCAATAAACCAAAAAGGTATAATGAATTTGTGGGGACATGGAGCATTGAGGGCCTGCGGGAAGAAGGTATCGCGCCGGCAGAAATGGGGTGGGGAACCCATGAAACGGATATACCTTTATTTTCTACATTTCCGCCCTCAAACAGCAAGAATCAGATTTTTCTATCTCAGATGGGGATGAATACATGGGTTCGCTCGTGGGTCCCCAATGAGGAAATAATCGGCATGGTTATACGCCATGCCGAAGCAATAAGCATTTCAGATCACCTTACTATTAGAGAAAAAGGGAAAGTAATATATTGTCCTACGGTGCATTATGCATATATGCCATGCAACGAAACAATAGTATCTCTTCATGAACTAAGATGCCGGAATTATGATCTTCAGAAACGCTTAAGGATTATGAATGATGAAATTACGGAGGGCGATGATGTGCTGGGTGCCCTTATTATGGGTCATCGTTATAACTCTTGGTGGACGGGAAGTATACTCAGCATTAAAGAGTCACGCAGACTTGTTCCGCATCAGAACGCGACAACAATACAGGTGGGAATAGGGGCAGTATCGGCAGTCATGTGGATGCTGGAGAACCCGCAAAAAGGGTTGTGTATGCCGGACGATCTTCCTTATGAGTATATACTTAATATAGCGCGACCGTATCTGGGGCAATTTGTGTCGATGCCTTCTGATTGGACCCCGCTTAAGAATTATCAGATTTTCTTTAAGGAAAATCCTAATCTATGCCTAGACAGGAAGAATGTCTGGTCGTTTAAGAATTTCTTATTTTGTGATTAACAGATTGGCCGTTTCCCTCTATCCGGTTGCCGGGGATTCTGACCAGGGAGCCTAATTTTGTATGCCGATTGAAAATATTTTATTATGGGTTGCGGTATTGATATTCGTGAGCGTTATTTCAAGCAAGCTTTCCGATAAATTTGCTATCCCTGTCTTATTGCTATTCTTGGCAATCGGGATGCTTGCCGGTTCAGAAGGAATAGGCGGTATTTATTTTGATAACGCGCAGCTGGCGAAGTCTATTGGCATTGTCGCCCTCATTTTTATCATTTTTTCCGGAGGCCTCGATACCAATTGGAAAGACACCAGATCGGTTATTTGGCCGGGAGTTATCCTTTCGACAGCGGGAGTACTGATTACCGCAATCATAACAGGCTGCTTCGCCGTCTATATTCTAAAGTTTTCTTTTTTGGAAGGAATGCTGCTTGGTTCCATAGTTTCTTCAACCGATGCCACTGCCGTATTCAGTATTTTAAGGTCCAAACGAATAAGCCTGAAGAAACCTTTGAAGCCCTTACTTGAGTTTGAATCCGGTAGTAATGACCCAATGGCTGTTTTCTTGACTGTCGGGTTTATTAGTATTCTGACGGCAAAAAACATGAGTATCACCGCCCTGATACCCAAATTCATGCTAGATATGGGCGTAGGAGCGCTCGTAGGTTATCTCATAGCGAAATTCATAGTATTTTTCATTAACCGTCTGAAATTGGAATATGAAGGTCTTTATCTGGTAATAATGATTTCGTTCGTTCTGCTAACGTATGTAATTGCCGTTTTCTTAAAAGGCAGCGGGATTCTTGCGGTGTATCTTACAGGTTTGATGCTGAGTCAGGCAGAGCTTCCAAACAAAAAGATGATCATGAGATTTCATGACGGTTTAGCTTGGCTTATGCAAATCGTCATGTTTATAACGTTAGGTTTGCTTGTCTTTCCTTCGCATATTATTCCATTAATAGGAGCGGGATTTTTACTTACGTTTCTTCTTATGATGGTTGCCCGTCCTGTCAGCGTATTTTTGTGTCTGCTGCCATTTAGGATGGGTGTGCGGAAAAAAACTATGATTGCTTGGGTTGGTCTTCGAGGGTCTGTCCCTATTATATTGGCAACATTTCCTTTCATGGCAGGTATCCCACAGGCGGATACCATTTTTAATGTCGTATTTTTTGTAGTGATTGCGTCGGTTTTTATTCAAGGGACATCTATTCCAATTTTTTCTAAAATATTAAAACTGGACGTTCCTTTGGGTAACAGGATAAATTATCCCATTGAATTCGAAAAGACAGAAGCCATTGACGCAGATTTGACAGACATTATCGTTCCGTACGATTCAGAAGCAGTGGGTAAGAAAATTAGTGATTTAAGCGTCCCGGAGAAATGCCTTATTGTACTTATTTCTCGGGAAGGAAAATTTGTTATACCGTCCGGTTCTACGATTATAGAAAGTGGCGATGTGTTACTGGTGCTTGCAAATGCGGCGGATTTTTCGGTTCTTCACCGAACGCTGGCGCGTCTTAAAAAAGAAAGGTAATAAGAGATTGTCGATTGCCAGGCAAGAGGATTTGATAGGCAGAAGAAGCTTAAAAGAGGTCAGTGAAAAGAAATCCCGAAGTAATCGACCTTACAGCTCAAGAAAAGTCATTGCCTATGCAAAGTGGTTTCCGATACCCTATATATGTCCTTTAGAAAAATAGTCTCGGTATAATGAGAAACAAAGCTGATATCTTGACACCGAGACAGCTGCGTGTTTTAATAAAAAATCGCTCCTGCTCTCCATTGAACATTAATTTAGTTAGGTGTAAGATTGACCTGCCCTGAGGGACTAAGAAAGTCATTGAAAATAGCAGGATATTCTGATACAATATGGGGTCTAAAGTGGTTCTAAATAGTGGGTTAAATAGTGGTTTTTGGGAGCGTCTACCGTCGGGAGAGCAGCTAAAATCCCCATGGGGACGCCAGCTATTTAATATTCCCCTTTCAAAAATAAAAGGAAAACAACATGTGCGGGATAATCGGATATGTGGGAAATAGGGAAGCGGTGGATGTCATTCTGGAAGGTCTAACCAGGTTAGAATATAGAGGATATGACTCTGCGGGCATAGCCGTCCTTAACGACCACGCCATAGAAGTAATCAAGAAACCCGGCAAATTGGCCGTGCTTAAAAAAGAACTGGCGGATAACCCGTTGACCGGACATGTGAGTTTGGGCCATTCAAGGTGGGCTACGCACGGCGTGCCCAACGAAGCGAATGCCCATCCTCATTGGGACTGTAAGAAAGAGATCGCGCTTGTCCATAACGGTATTATAGAGAACTACCAGGACCTTAAGGAAAAACTCATAAAAGAGGGCCACGAATTCCGCTCCTATACCGATACGGAAGTCATCCCGCACTTAATAGAAAAATACTACGACGGCGATCTGGAAGAGGCGGTGCGAAGGGCCGTCAAAGTGTTGAAGGGCGCTTACGCCATAGCAGTACTGCATAAGAACGAACCCAATCGCATCGTGGCCGCGCGCTGCGAAAGCCCGCTTATAGTGGGGCTCGGTAAGACAGAGAATTTCGTCGCAAGCGATATACCCGCCATACTTAAATACACAAATAAAGCGCTCTTCCTTAATGATTTTGAGATAGTTTCATTGACAGACAAGAAAGTAAGAGTCAGCGATTATCATAACAAACCTATTATAAAGAAGCCGATAGAAGTAAAATGGGATATCGCACAAGCCGAAAAGGGCGGGTTCAGACATTTTATGCTAAAAGAGATACACGAACAGCCCAAGATAATATCGGATATCCTTAAGGCAAGAGTCCGCGGGAACAGAATATCTTTCGAAGAACTAAAAGTGGGCGAGAAGCTTCTTAAGAAGATAAATAAGATCGCCATTGTAGCATGCGGCACGGCATATCATGCCGGTTTGAACGGTAAATATATGTTGGAATGGCTCGCGCACGTACCGGCGCTGGCCGACACGTCGAGTGAATTCAGATATAGAAACCCCATAGTGGATAAAAATACGCTTGTAATAGTGGTATCCCAGTCCGGCGAGACGGCAGACACGCTCGCGGCGCTTAGAGAGGCAAAGCAAAAGGGCGCGACAGTAATCGGCATAATCAATGCATTAGGAAGCTCCATCGCGCGCGAGGCCGACGGTGTTATATATACTCATGCAGGCCCCGAGATATCCGTAGCTTCAACAAAGGCATACACAGCACAACTTGCGATACTTTATCTTTTTAGTCTATATCTGGCCAGGCTAAGAGGCAAGAGAAGCCCGCAGGAAATAAAAGACTATCTGACAGAATTTAAGAAGATCCCCCATCTTTTGGAAAAGATATTAAAGAGGTACGGTACCGAAAAGTCGGATATGATACAAAAGGCGGGAGAATTCAACATCGAATACCACAAACGCCTGAAGGAATATCACCAGAAGGATCCGCAGGAAAGAAAGAGGGCCCCCAACTGCTTCTTCTTATTTTTGGGCAGAAACGTAAACTACCCAAGCGCGCTGGAAGGGGCGCTCAAGCTGAAGGAAATATCGTATATAAGCGCCGAAGGCTACCCTGCCGGCGAAATGAAGCATGGGCCGATCGCTCTCATCGACGAAAACCCCTGGACGGTATGCATAACGCCCGAATCCAAATTGCACGAGAAGATGATATCGAACATCATGGAGATAAGGGCGCGCCGCGGCATAGTGGTGGCCGTAGCTACGGAGGGCGACGAAGAGATAAGAAAAGTAGGCGCCCAATATATAATAGAGATCCCGCATGTAAAAGAAGAGACGTTGACCCCGTTTTTGGTTGCTTTGCCTTTACAGCTTCTGGCGTATTTTGTTGCGCGCGAGTTTAAGGAAGATATAGACCAGCCTCGTAATCTGGCGAAATCCGTAACCGTAGAATAAAGATTAAAATGTCCGGGACACTATATGTAGTCGCAACTCCAATCGGGAACCTAGAAGACATAACGCTCCGCGCTATAGAGGTGCTGAAGCAGGTTGACCTTATAGCGGCCGAGGATACCCGCCATACAAAGATACTCACAAACCGCTACGGCATAAGTACACCCCTTACGAGCTATTTTCAATATAACGAAATCAAAAAGACCGAGCCTCTAATAGCCGCCCTTAAAAAAGGGAAAAATATCGCCCTTGTCTCCGATTCGGGCACACCGGGCATATCAGACCCTGGCTTTACTATAATACGAGAAGCTATCAGAGAAGGCATTTCAGTCGTACCAATACCCGGGCCGTCGGCTTTTTTGACGGCTTTAAGCATATCAGGCATGCCCACCCACAAATTTGCGTTCGAAGGCTTCCTCTCCAATAAGTCCGCCCATAGACGGAAACAGTTAGAAGCGCTCAAACAAGAGGAGAGGACGATCATAATGTATGAATCGCCGCACCGTCTGCTTAAAACGCTTAATGATGTAATGGAAATAATGGGTGATATCAATATCGTGTGCGCGAGGGAATTAACCAAAAAGTTCGAGGAATTGCGGCGCGAGAAAGTGAGCCAGACCATAAAGCATTTTTCCGAAACAAGGATATTGGGCGAGTTCATCATTATTTTTAACCTAAAAAATCCTTGACAAAAAGAGGTCGGTGTGATAGTATTGATCTCAACAAAGCCTTTTAATCCCGGCCCTGTGAGGCCGGAAAAGGAGAAAAAATGAAGAGTAGTAAGGTTAAAATTGAGCCTGTTCGCGCTGTGTGAACAGGCATTTTTTTGTCTAAAAAAGGGGAGCACCCATGAGTTTAAAGGAAAAAGCAAAGATAATGGATAAAGAGGCCGTAGATAAGGCCCTAACCAGAATTGCGCACGAAGTCCTTGAAAAGAATAAGGATACGGAAGCGCTCGCCATAATAGGCATTAAAAACCGCGGGGCATATATCGGTAGCCGCCTCCGGGATAAGATAGAAGCGATAAGCGGGAAAAGGCCGCCTGTCGGCGCGCTTGATATAACGCTATACCGCGATGACCTTACCCAAATAGCGGAACAGCCGGTTGTCCACGCTACAGAGATAGATTTCAATATAGACGGCAAAAAGGTGATACTGGCCGACGACGTCCTTTATACGGGCAGGACGATAAGATGCGCCCTTGACGCTCTTATAGATTTCGGCAGGCCAAACCAGATACAGCTCGCTGTTTTAATAGATAGGGGCCACAGGGAACTCCCTATAAGAGCCGATTATGTCGGTAAAAACGTGCCGACATCTCTTAAGGAAGTCATAGAAGTCAAACTGTCGGAGGTTGACGGTAAAGACGAAGTTATTATTTGCGAAAAGGTTGAGGGCAAATGAAGAACGAGACGAAAAATAAAACTATATGGACAAAAAAGGACCTTCTTGGCCTGGAATATCTTTCGCCGGAAGAAATAGAGCTTATTTTATATACTGCCGGCAGTTTCAAAGAGGTCACTACTCGTCAGATCAAGAAAGTACCGGCCCTCCGCGGCAAGACCGTGGTAAACCTTTTCTACGAACCTTCCACCAGAACAAGGACCTCTTTCGAGTTGGCGGCGAAACGGCTTTCTGCCGATGTCATAAATATCGCAACGGAATCTTCTAGTGTTATAAAAGGGGAGACGCTCATAGACACGGGGAGAAACATCGAAGCCCTAAAAATAGACATAATAGTCGTAAGACATAACTGCTCCGGAGCGCCGAATATTCTGGCGCGGGCGGTCAAGTCAAGCGTTGTGAACGCCGGCGACGGCTGGCACGAGCACCCCACGCAGGCCCTTCTCGATATGTTTACTTTAAAAGAAAAATTCGGCAGGATCGACGGATTAAATGTCAGCATAATAGGCGATATAGCCCATTCGCGCGTGGCGAGGTCTAACATATGGGGGCTTACAAAGCTTGGGGCGAAAGTGACTGTCTGCGCGCCGCCGCTTTTGATCCCTGAGGGGATAGAAAAGGCAGGCGTAAAAGTTACGAGCGACGTGGATGTGGCGTTAAAGGATGCCGACGCGATCAACGTGCTGCGCATGCAGTTTGAGCGCGACGAGGCGCTTCGCTTTCCGTCGAAGATAGAATATTTCAAAAAATACGGTATTACGACAGAGCGGCTTAAAAATTGCAAAAAAGACATAGTCGTCATGCACCCCGGCCCCATAAACAGGGGCATCGAGATATCAAGCGAGGTCGCCGACGGCGCAAATTCGGTCATACTCGAGCAAGTTACGAACGGCATAGCGGTAAGGATGGCCGTCCTTTATCTTGTATCGCACGCCAAAAAATAAAGTTAGCTATCAGTCGTCAGCTGTCAGCCTTCAGCTGATAGCTGAAAGCCGATAGCTGAAAGCCGAATCATGAAATACCTAATAAAAAACGGAAGACTGATTGATCCGGCCAATTCCACAGATGATTTCCTCGATATTCTGATATCGAATGGAAAGATCGAAACGATTGGAAAGGGGTTGAATACCGACACGGACGAGGTAATAGATGCTAAGGACAAAATTGTGGCACCCGGCCTTGTGGACATGCACGTCCATTTAAGAGAGCCCGGAAGGGAAGACAAGGAGACCGTGTTCGCGGGGACAAGAGCAGCGCTTAAGGGCGGGTTTACAGCGGTCCTTTGCATGCCGAATACGGAACCTGCCATAGATAACCCGACAATAGTCAAACTCCTGAAAGACATAATAAAAAAAGACGCATTTTGCGAGGTGTATATTACAGGCGCCATTACCGAAAACCGCGCTGGATGTAAAATCACGGATTTTAAGGCGCTGAAGAAAGAAGGGATTATTGCCGTTTCCGACGACGGATCGTCCGTTGATGATAAAGGCGTTATGTGTAAAGCATTAAAAGATGCGAAAGAATCGTCCCTTCTTCTAATAAGCCACTGCGAAGATAAAAATATAAGCGGCTGCGGCGTGATAAACCAGGGTTTTATCTCTACAAAGATGGGATTGCGCGGCATTCCGCGCGAGGCCGAATACGAAAGAATCAGACGGGACATCCAATTAGCCGATAAAGCTGCCAGCGCCATCCATATCGCCCACGTAAGCACAAAGGAATCAATCGAGATAATAAGAAAAGCAAAGCAGAAAGGCATAAAAGTGACGGCGGAGACAGCGCCTCATTATTTTATTCTTACAGAAGATTGCTGCGTAACTTACGATACCAATACAAAGATGAATCCGCCGCTCAGGACAAAAGAAGACGTGATCGCCATAAAAGAGGCCCTTCGGGACGGCACGATAGATGCGATAGCGACGGACCATGCGCCGCACACCGATTCCGAAAAGGATGTTGAGTTCGAATTTGCTCCCTTCGGCATAATAGGCCTTGAGACCGCCTTAAGCCTGGCAATCGCGGAACTTGTGGATAAAAAAGTGCTTTCTTGGCCGGAACTCATTCTTAAGATGTCGGCTAATCCGGCAAAAATATTAGGCATAGACGCCGGCGCATTAAAGGAGAAAGGTCTGGCAAATATAGTTATTATAGATCCAGCAAAAAAGTATATTTACAAAAAAGAAACGATAGAATCCAAGGCGAAAAACTCACCTTTTATAAATTGGGAATTACAAGGCAAGGCAGAGACGGTATTCGCGAACGGCAATTTAGTGATGAAAGACGGCGCTATCCGGCCGAAATAAAATGCCATACATAGCGGACCTACATGTACACTCAAAATACTCAAGGGCCACAAGCCGTGATATGGATGTGGAAAACTTAAGCAAGTGGGCCAAGATGAAAGGCGTCGATATGCTGGGTACCGGTGATTTTACCCACCCCGCATGGCTTAAAGAACTGAAAGATAATCTTACCGAAAAAGAGTACGGCATATATACGCATGGAAATATAGATTATATTCTTGCAACGGAAGTCTCCAACATATACTTTAAGGCGGGCAGGACGCGTAAGGTCCACAATATCATAATGGCGCCTTCGTTTAAAGCGGCCGAGGAAGTGAATAAGACGCTGTCAGAATACGGCGCTCTCGATTCCGACGGAAGGCCGATCCTGAGCCTTGAATGCGACAAGATGGTAAAGGCATTGTGCAAGATCGACAAGGATATAATGATAATACCGGCGCATATATGGACGCCGCATTTCAGCCTCTTCGGCTCCAATTCCGGATTTGATAAAATAGAAGAATGTTTTGAAGATGAAACGCCGTTGGTCAGCGCGCTCGAAACGGGGCTCTCTTCGGACCCGCCCATGAATTGGCGGCTGTCAGCCCTCGATAAATACACGCTCGTTTCAAATTCGGATGCCCACTCGCCGTCAAAGATAGGGCGAGAAGCAAATGTTTTTAAGGACAAGATCGGCTATAAAGAGCTGAAGACAATACTTGAGCAGAAGGACAGGGAGAAGTTTTTGTATACGGTAGAATTTTTCCCCGAAGAGGGGAAGTACCATTGGGACGGCCACAGAAGCTGCCAAGCGCGGCTTTCGCCCGAAGAGGCCAAAAACGTAAACTATAGGTGCCCACATTGCGGAAAGAAATTGACCATAGGCGTAATGAATAGGGTCGGGCACCTTGCCGACAGGCCGGAAGGTTTTGTGTCGGAGACGGCGCCCGGCTACCGGAACGTTATACCGCTTATAGAGATCATAGCGGACGCGATGGGCGTGGGCAAAGAGTCAGTTGGAGCGGGAAGGGAGTACCATTCGCTTATAAAGCGGCTCGGCAGCGAGTTTAATATACTTCTTTATATGCCCAAGGAAGAAATTCTCGAAAAGTGCCCGCCGAAGATAGCAAGCGGCATAATAAACGTACGCGAAGGGAGAGTAAAAGTTATTCCCGGATATGACGGCGCATATGGTACAATAAAAGTATTCGATGAAGGCAGCATAAAAGAAGACAAGCAACTAACGTTCTTTTAATTGTACACCTACGCGGTGTGAAACACACCGCGTAGGTGTAACACGATAGAGAATATGGCACAACAAATAATCGCAAAGATAATATCGCAAAAAGAAGTAAAGCCGGGCTGTTTCAAAATGGCCCTTTTGGCGCCGGCAATTGCAAAGGCGGCGTGCCCGGGCCAGTTTCTGCATATTCGCTGCGGCAGCTCAAGCGACCCTCTTTTGCGAAGGCCGGTAAGCATACACAGGATAGACAAAAGTTCCCTCGAGATATTGTATAATGTCGTAGGCAGGGGTACAGAGATACTGTCAAAAAAGAAACCCGGTGGCAGCGTGGACATAATAGGGCCGCTCGGCAACGGTTTCAATATATACGAAAATAGCGGTTCGGTCAAGATGCTCGTCGCCGGCGGAATGGGCGTTGCGCCGCTTCTCGGGCTTTCGGAAGAGCTGAAGAGACATAAGACTAAAAGCATAGTCATATTAGGGGCAAAGACAAAAAATCATATACTTTGCGGTAAAGAGTTTAAAAAACTAGGCGCCGAAGTATATATAGCGACCGAGGATGGAAGTATGGGCAAGAAGGGCCTTGCCACAGATCTGGCGCGCGAAATCATACATTCAAAAAGATACAAATGGCACGAAATGTGCATTTATGCCGCGGGGCCCACGGGCATGATAAAAACACTTTGTAAATTAATGGAAGGATGCAGCCTTGAATCGCAGGTGTCGCTTGAAGAGAGAATGGCCTGCGGCCTCGGGGCGTGCCTAGGATGCGCCGTTGATACCCAGGCAGGATATAAAAGAGTCTGTAAAGACGGACCGGTCTTTAAACTTTGCGATATTATATGCGAATAAATACAAAAATAAAAATCGGCAATATAGAAATGAAAAACCCGGTGGCGGTTGCTTCCGGCACGTTCGGCTACGGCGACGAATTTGAGGGCCTTACCGATATAAAATCGCTCGGCGCCATTGTGACAAAGACCATAACGCTTCATGCTCGGGTGGGCAATAAACCTCCGAGGGTTACGGAAACGCCGGCCGGCATGCTCAATTCAATAGGGCTTGAGAACCCCGGCGTTGAGAGATTCTTAAAAGAAAAGATGCCGTCATTGGTCAAGTTTAAGATACCCATAATCGTGAGCATTGCGGGCGAGAGCACAGAAGAATACGCGGAGATTGCGAAAAGGCTCGATTCCGTAAGAGAGATAGACGGCATAGAAATAAACATCTCGTGCCCCAATATACAGACGAATGAATTGATAGCGCAAAACGAGATTCTAACGGCCGAGGTTGTCAAATCGGTAAAGAGCGTGACAAAAAAGACCGTCATAACAAAATTGTCGCCTAATGTGACGAACATAGTTTCAATAGCAAAAGCGGCGGAATCGGCAGGCACTGACGCCATATCGTTAATAAACACGATTACGGCGATGGCCGTCGATATAAAGACTAGAGAAAGCAGATTGGGCAATATTACGGGAGGCCTAAGCGGCCCCGCAATAAAACCCATAGCGCTTCATATGGTGTGGAAGGTATATCGCAGCGTCGGGATTCCGATAATAGGCATGGGCGGCATAATGGACTGGAAGGATGCCCTGGAATTTATTCTTTGCGGCGCGAAAGCGGTAATGGTAGGTACGGCTAATTTTGTAAATCCGGACGCCGCCGGCGAAATAATAACCGGCATAGAAAATTATCTGAAAAGCGCGAGGGCACAAGACATAAGCGGCCTCGTAGGTAAATTAAGGGTTTAAAATGGGAAAAGGCGACAAAATTATAATAGCGCTCGATGTCAACAGCATGGAAGAAATGGAAAAGCTGGTTAGCGAATTGCGCTCCGTTGTGAAGATATTCAAAATAGGGAGCGAACTATTTGCTTCCTGCGGTTTCCAGGCGATAGATATGGTAAGGCAAAAAGGCGGCAAGATATTCTTGGACCTTAAATTTCACGATATACCCAATACCGTCATTCATGCATCCAGGGCCATTACAAGGTACGGCATCCACATGTTCACGGTTCACACAATGGGCGGGTTCGACATGATGAAAGGCGCCGTAGAGGCGTCGCGCGAAGAGGCGTCGCGGCTTAAGACGCCGCCTCCTTTAATATTGGGAGTCACGATTTTGACATCGATGAGCGCCAAAGATATTTCCTCCGTAGGAATAGACGGCACTGTTCCGGACGAGGTATTAAGACTCGCAAAACTTGCGGAACAGGCAGGCCTCAGCGGTGTTGTAGCATCGCCTCGCGAAGTGGCCCTGCTCAGGAAAAATTTAAAAAAGGATTTTTTAATAGTTACGCCGGGGGTCAGGCCTTTGTGGAGCCGGAAGAATGACCAGGAAAGAGTGGCCACCCCAAAAGAGGCTATAAAAAGCGGCGCGGATTACCTTGTCATAGGAAGGCCGATAACAGCGGCGGAAGATCCAAAATCCGCCGCAGAAAAAATAATAAGCGAAATAGGCGATTAGCAAGGGGAGAAGATGCAGAAAGCCGGAATCATAGATATGTTCAAAAAGCGGGATGCTTTTCTAAGCGGCCACTTCAGGCTTACAAGCGGCCTGCATAGCGGCCATTACCTTCAATGCGCGCTTGTGCTGCAATATCCGGAAGATGCCGCAAAACTGGGAAGAGCGATAGCCGACAAATTTAGAAAAGATAAAATTGATGTTGTGGCGGGACCGGCCCTGGGTGGTATAATAATAGCGTATGAAGTAGCCCGCTCTTTGGGTGTAAGGTGCGTCTTCGGCGAGCGGGAAGAAGGGCGCATGAAGCTGCGGCGCGGGTTCAGCATAAAGCCGGGCGAAAAGGTGCTTTTAGCCGAAGATGTCGCGACAACGGGCGGCTCGCTTAAAGAACTGGCGCGCCTTATCAGAGAATCCGGCGGCGAGATTGTCGGGATGGCGTCTATAATAGATAGAAGCGGCGGAACGACCGACTTCGGGGTTCCTTTTAAGACGCTCATGATGTTAAATATAGAAACATTCGAGGAAAAAGACTGCCCGCTTTGCAAAGAATGTATCCCTATCATGAAGCCTGGTTCAAGGAAGTAATTGAAATCAAAGGAGATGTTATGGCAGAAGATCTCAAAAATCTTATAGAAAAGATACGCGAAGAAGGCATCAAGGCCGCCGAAGATAAGGCGCGGGCAATAGAAGGCAAAGCAAAAAAACTCGCCGATAACATCGTACAGGACGCCAGGCACAAGGCCGACGATATAATAAAAAGAGGGGAAGAAGAAGCGAAGAAGACGGAAGAGAGCGGCTACGCATCATTGAAGCAGGCGGGGCGGGATATTATGATAAGCCTGCGCAAAGAGATAAACTCGATGCTTTCTAAAATAACAGCCGGACGTATGAGAGAAGCCCTTACCCCCGCCGAAATGGCAAAAGTGATAAGCGCGATAATAAAAGAAGGGCCAAAGACTTCAAAAGAAGGCGTTATTATCTCGGCAAATTCAAAAGATATTGAAAAACTGGAAAAGTCTCTTATGGCAGAGCTGGGCGACGAGATAAAGCAGGGCATAACGCTTAAAAGGTCCGATGAAATAACTGGCGGCTTTATAATAAGCTATGACTCCGGGAAGTCTTATTTCGACTTTACGGATAAATCGCTTGCCGCGCATATAAGTTTTCGCATGAACCAGAAATTGAAAGAGCTTTTAAATGTCTAATTATTATCCTTATCTTATGGCGAGCCTGCCGTTTCTGCAGTTCGGGGCAAAACCGCCGTTTCCGTCCGAACGGCTGATAGATATATGCGGTACTTTCGTATCGGACGACGACATGGAGAGGATAAAAATGGCATATGCGCCCGTAGATGCCGGTTACGATACCGGCCAGCCGACGCTAAGGGCGTGGCACGATTTTGAGATAGCGCTCCGGAACGAGCTCGTAAGGCTGCGCGCTCCGAAAAGGCACCTAGACCCCATTAAATATTTAAGAGAAGACGGCCATGTAAGCCCGCACGCTTTGCATGTAGCATTCCAGGCCTCGAAAGCTGCCTCTTTAGTAGAATCCGAGAAGCTGCTTGATGAAGAAAGATGGCGCATGCTTGAAGATGTGGAAGTCGGCCATTATTTTGATGTGGACCGCATTATAATTTACGCTTATAGATTATTTTTACTGGAAAAATGGGAAAACATAAACACCGCGGATAAAGAGAAGCTTCTTTCAGCGGTACTTCACTAACATTTTAATATAAGGCAGACGTTATGGCAGGACAAAGAAGAGGTAAGATAGTAAAAGTTAACGGCAACATGGTAACAGCCCAGACAGATGCGTTCATCGTGCAGAACGAAGTCGCATATGTTCTGCATGGAAAAGAGCGCCTTAAATCGGAAGTCATCCGCGTGAGGGGCAATAATGCCGAGATGCAGGTATATGAAAGCACAAGCGGCATACGCGTAGGCGAAGAAGCGGATTTTACGGGCGAACTTCTTTCCGTGGAACTCGGCCCGGGGCTCCTGGGCACGATCTTTGACGGGCTGCAGAACCCGCTGGATCTTCTTGCCAAAGCCCACGGATTTTTCCTGAAACGCGGCGAATATATTGACGCGCTTTCGGATAAAGCTATGTGGGAATTTACGCCCGTAAAAAAAGAAGGCGACATAATCAAAGCCGGCAGCTGGCTGGGGCATGTCCCTGAGCACATATTCAAACACTATGTAATGGCGCCTTTTGGTCTTGCGGGGCCTTTGGAGATTGTAAAGATTGCCAAAGCGGGCCGTTATAATATAAAGGATATAATAGCACAGTTAAAGAGTTCCGACGGCAAGAAGCACGATGTTACGATGTTGCAGATATGGCCGGTCAAGATACCCATAAGCGCGTATAGCGAAAAGCTGAAACCCTCCGTACCTCTTGTTACCAAGATGCGGATCATAGATTCGCTATTTCCTGTTTCGAGAGGCGGCACATATTGTATACCGGGGCCTTTCGGCGCCGGCAAGACAGTGCTGCAACAGCTGACAAGCCGCCACGCAGAGACGGATATAGTGGTCATAGCCGCATGCGGCGAAAGAGCGGGCGAAGTCGTTGAGACGCTTAAGACATTTCCTGATATAAAAGATCCCAATACCGGCAGGCCGCTGAGCGACCGCACAGTCATAATATGTAATACAAGTTCCATGCCGGTTGCGGCAAGAGAAGCCAGTGTCTACACAGCCGTAACAATAGCCGAATATTACCGCCAGATGGGCCTGAATGTTCTTTTATTGGCCGATTCCACCTCGCGATGGGCCCAGGCGATGAGAGAGATGTCGGGCCGTCTTGAGGAGATACCGGGCGAGGAGGCATTTCCGGCGTACCTCGAATCCAGGATAGCATCTTTTTATGAAAGAGCCGGCGAGGTAAAGCTGAATGACGGTGGGACCGGCTCAGTTACAATAGGAGGTACTGTAAGTCCCGCCGGCGGGAACTTCGAAGAACCTGTTACCCAGGCGACGCTTAAAGTGGTGGGGACTTTTCACGGGTTATCAAGGAAAAGATCCGACGAAAGACGGTATCCGGCCATAGATCCTCTGGCGAGCTGGTCGAAATATAAGAGCTTCATAGACGAAAAAGACATGACGGCCGGCCATAACATTCTGCGAAAGAGTAACGATGTAGCGCAGATGATGAAAGTCATAGGCGAGGAAGGGGTCTCGCTATCGGATTATATCGATTATCTCAAAGGTGAATTTTTAGATTTTGTCTATCTTCAGCAAAATGCGTTTGATGAAGTGGACGAAGCCACCTCGAAGGATCGACAGAAATATAT
>JAHIPI010000065.1 GCA_018894435.1 Candidatus Omnitrophota bacterium
GGTCTATGCCAAAAGATTCGGCGTAGCTCCGGCCAAGGAAGGCGATCTTCACAGGCCTGCCCCTAAAGGGGTTGATTTAAACAGTATCCTTTGCGTAAAGACAAAACGCTCTTTGAGGAATGACTTTACGGTAGCGCATGATAAAAAACTTTACCAGGTACTTGATGGTACGAGAGCCAAAGAGGTGATGGTCGAGGAGAGGGTCAACGGTTCAATGATTATACGTTATAAAGACGCTATTCTAAAGTTCAAAGAAATAACCACGCGTCCCAGGAAAGAAGAGCCTAAAAAGACGTACGAATTCAGGTTAAAAAGAGTATATGTGCCGCCTCCAGCCGACCACCCTTGGAGGCGCTTTAAGATCAATCCACAGTATGCACATTATTCACAAAGAGAAAAAAGTAGCAAAAAAGAGAAAGGGCTGCTACTAACGTTACAAACCTAAAAACCGGACATTTTAACTTTGCTAGAATTAGGACATTTTAATCTTGCTATAACACGGACTTCTAACGGGGTTGACTTTCCGACTTATTAAAGGTATAATCCAACCCGAGATGGACATAATATTAATATCTCTTACTATATTGGCAAGTTTGGCAATCGGTTGGTCTATCGGCGCCAATGATGCCGCCAATTCGCTTGGTACGGCCGTAGGTTCGCGTGTAGTGACGCTTAAACAGGCGATATTATTAATAGCTATTTTTGGTTTTTTAGGAGCATTTCTGCAGGGCGGCCACGTATCCACGACTATAGGTAAAGGCATTGTCCCCATAGATCAGCTGGATAAGGATGTCGGGTTATATCTCGCGCTTATCGCATCTTTTGCGGCTTGCGCCTGGGTCGTTATCGCTACATATTGGAAGATACCCATCTCGACCAGCCATTCCATTGTAGGCGCCGTAGCCGGAGCAGGTTTGGCGCTAGGTACTACAATCAATTGGAAGGTTCTTTTTGATATATTTACCTGCTGGATCGCCACCCCTTTCGGAGCAGCCATTTTAGGATATATATTTTACCGCAGCCTGCAGAATGTATTTTACCGTATTGTTCCCCGAAGGTACCTAAGAGTTACTTTCGCCACTTTGATTGTTGCAAGCGGCTGCTATGTCGCTTATACATGGGGTGCGAATGACGTGGCCAATTCCATAGGATTGGTAG
Source organism: Candidatus Omnitrophota bacterium (assembly GCA_018894435.1). Taxonomy (NCBI): domain Bacteria; kingdom Pseudomonadati; phylum Candidatus Omnitrophota; species Candidatus Omnitrophota bacterium. The sequence continues at coordinate 1,159 of JAHIPI010000065.1, forward strand.
TGGGGTCTGGAATACTTTTGCCTAATATAGCCATTATTTTAGGCGGTATTGCTATAGTGGTCGGCATTACTACGTGGGGGTATAAAGTTATTGAGACAGTAGGCTCTGAAATAACGCACCTTTTGCCCATAATGGCATTTTCGGCGCAGCTTGCCAGCGCGATAAATGTCCATATATATACTATGTTCGGGATACCGGTATCCACAAGCCATTCCATAGTCGGGGCTATTTTCGGAGTAGGTTTAGTGAAGGGGATGCATGTCTTGAATGGGCGTATCGCGAGGGATATGGCCTTGTGCTGGATAGCCACTCCGTTTGTTTCAGGGTTAATAAGCTTTTCGGTATTTAAGCTGATCATGATATTTGTTAAAATAATGTAGTCCCTCGGCGCGCTCGCCCAAATTGAATGTGAGCTCGCTTGCTCGGGATAAATTTTGTTTCACAAAATTTGGAGGTTGAAAAATGAGAGGACTGGGAAATATTTTAGGCTGGCTCGGCATGGAGCAGGAGAGGACTATATTGGAGGATGCCCAGAAACACGTGGAAGAGACTTATAAGACCGTCTCCTACTTTACCGACGCTATCAAGGCATTTATTAAGGGAGATGCAGCAACCAAGAATACCGCGATTGAAAACGTAAGCCGCAGCGAACATGAGGCGGATGTACTGCGCTCCAAGATGGTCAAACAGCTTTCGGAAAGCCTTATGCTTCCTCCCGACAGGGAAGACCTTATGCATTTTGTGAAATCGCTCGACAGGATAGCCGACTGGACAAACGGGGCCGCGAGAATACTGGGTTTTATTGAAACGACGCCGCCCGAGAGCGTATCAAAAAATATATTCATTGCGACAGAGCTGATCCTCAGTTCCGTTACAAAATTAAGAGAAAGTATAAACGCGCTTACCAGAAACGACCTCAAGAAGGCGCTTAGTGACTGCGAAGATGTAGACCGGCTGGAACACGAGGCGGATGACCAGAAGAGAGTGCTGATAGGATCGCTCATACATGCGAAGCTTGAGACAGTGGCATTTTTCTTATGCTACCAGCTCGCGGAATATCTGGAGGGAGTAACCGATAAGATAGAAGATGCCGCAGATTTTGTAAAAGTGGTCGCTATCAGGTCGAGGTAAACGCCGCAAGAATAGCATGCATGAAAAATAGGAAATCTAAGCCTGAGGCAATAATCTTTGACATGGACGGCGTTATCATCGACTCTATGCCGTATCATTTTCTCGCCTGGTACGAAGCGTTAAGGCCCTTGGGAGTTAGGGTAAGTTGTTTTGAGGTCTATTCCAAAGAAGGCGAGGACTGGAAAAAGACCCTCAGAGAATTCTTAAAAAAAGCCGGTATAAAACCCACCGAAAAGATACTAAGCGGCATATTTCGCCGCAGAAAAAAGATCTTTAAGAAAAATTTTAAACGCTTTATATTTAAAGGCGCAAAAGAAGTTCTGGTATGTCTTAAGAAAAAAGATTATCTTCTTGGCCTTGTGACCGGCACGCCCAAAAAAGAGGTAAAAAAGATCTTGCCGGTTTCAATGTACAGGTTATTTGACTGCATAGTAGCCGGAGACGAGGTGAAAAAAGGAAAACCGCATCCGGAACCGTATCTTCGGGCGGCAAAATTAATGGATGTAAAACCTTCGGAATGCGTTGTTGTAGAGAATGCCCCTTTCGGCGTGGAATCGGCCAAAAAAGCCGGGATGTTTTGCATAGCAGTTACCACCGGGCTTACGAAAGAATATCTCAAAGGGGCAGATATAATCGTTGACGATTTGTCGGATATGATAGAAGCGGTAGAGAATAGGGGGGTGAAATGTTTAAGAAAATTCTTATAGCGGCTATTCTAGTTCTTGGTTTAGTACGCTCACCGGCATTTGGTGCGGATGAAAAAGTTCATCCAGAGGTCAGGAAATTTTTAAATAATCTTGAAGATGCTATATACAAGATGGATACCTATAGCTCGACCATGGTCTCCGAAAACCGGAAAGGGAAGAAGCGCGAATATAAAGTTACGGAGTTCCGGTTCAAGAAGCCGAACCTTATAAGGACCGATGTTATTGACGGCGACAAAAAAGGGAGCACCGTTATTTTGAATAAAGAAGGAAAGATAAGAGGCAAAAATTCCATGGGCCTCAGGAAGACGCTAAAGCCTGCGGATTCAAGGCTTAAGAATATACGCGGCGCGACATTTATGCAGGCCAGCTTCATAGATATGATGGAGAGGCTGAAAGAACATATTCTGGAAAGAGGGTGCAGGGCCAGAGTGGTGGTTGAGCAGTATATGGATAGGCCCGCTTATCACCTTATAATAGAACACGATGACGACGATGATCCGGTGACGCTGGAAGAAGTCTGGTACGATAAGGATACGTACTTCATAATGAAAAAAATAAAGTTCGAAGGGGAAACCAAAGTAAGCGATATTACCTGGAAGGACCGTAAGATAAACATCCCCCTTGATGACAGCCTGTTCGTGCAGTGATTCGCGACAATGCTATGGACGCATTCGATAAATATTATAATAAGCTCAACGAAAACCAGAAGAAAGCCGTCGATATTACTGATGGCCCCCTTCTCATATTAGCCGGCCCCGGCACAGGGAAGACTGAGCTCCTGTCGGTGCGCGCCGCAAATATAATTCGGCAAAAAAAAGCCCGGCCCGGCAACATCCTCATACTGACCTACACCAATTCCGCCGCAAAGGCCATGAAAGAGCGTCTCGTGAAAATCATAGGCCCCTCCGCGCATGATATAGAAAGCGCTACCTTTCACAGTTTCGCCAATTCGGTAATATTAGATTCGGAAGATGCCGCGAATTACATACAGGAAAAGATCCAGATGCAGGATATAGAGCGCATAAGGCTTCTTGAGTATATCCTTGATAAAACAGAAGGCATAGACGCGATAAGGCCGATGAAATCGCCCTATTTTTACCGCCAGGATATAGAGAGAAGGATAAGTGATCTTAAAAGGGAAGCTATAACGCCCGTGGAATTCTCGGCGCTGGCGGATTCTTTCAAGCCCGACGGCGTTCTGTTCGAGGAAAAGCACGCGGAGCGAATAAGAGCGCTGGCGCTGGCGTACAAATTATACGAGGAGTATAAAGACGGTAAAAACGAGGATATTTTTGACTCAAGAGGCCGGTATGATTATGATGATATGATTATTTTCGCCGTAAAGGCGGTAAAAAATGAAAAATATCTTAGAAGCAGGCTGCAGGAGGAATATAAATACATAATGGTGGACGAGTTTCAGGATACTAATGGCGCGCAACTGAAGCTGCTTTTTGAGCTCGCAGCCGGCAAATCGCCCAATTTGTGCTGCGTCGGAGATGATGACCAGGCGATATACCGTTTTCAAGGTGCCTCAGTCGCAAATTTCAGAATATTAAGAGAAAAATTATCGGATATGACAGAAGTGTCGCTCAAAGACAATTACCGCTCGACAAAAGAAATAATAAAATTGGCTGGAAATATAATAAGACACATACCGAGCGATACGCGCGTTACGGCGAAGGACCTTGTGTCGCGGAAAGATTACAAAGATAAAACAATAGAATTCCATGAATTTTCCACAGGGAGCGCCGAGCTTATTTATATAACCGACAGGATAAGAGATATACATAAAAATGTTGACTACAATGATATTGCGGTGCTTGTCAGGAAACGGGACGATGTGCTCAAAGTTGTGGACGCCTTTCTCGGAGCCGGCATACCTTACGCGACTGACGGCAAAGAGGACATAAGCGGCGAAAACCGCGTCAGGCAAATGCTGGATGTCCTCGAGTTTGCGCACCTCAAAAATACCGCGGATTACGCCTCCAAAGACAGCCTCTTCTACCGCATTATAACCAGCGATTATTTAGGCGTGAAGATGACGGATGTGCTGAAATTTATCTCGTACGTGAACGGTAAAAAAAGAGAAGAAAAGGATACGCTAAAGAAGAGCCAGATAGCCGTTTATACAGAATTTATAAATTTGTTCACCGCGAGTAACGCGGAAAAGGCCGAGTGTTTTGGCAGGGAGATTGGGCTGTCTGATACAGCCCAATTTACAAAGGCAGCATCCGTCATCAAATCTCTTTTGGACGGAGCCGAGACAAAGCCGGTCCATACCATGTTTATGGAATATATAAAGTCAGCGGGCGTTTACAAGTATATACTTTCGTCGTACAATGATAATGAAGTCCTAAGAATACGCGACCTGCGCGCTTTATGCTCATTCATAAACATGGTCAAAATAAAAAACGTGACTCAGCCCGGTGTCAGGCTGGCGGACTTTATGGATGAGATCGAGACCATGCTGAAGCACGGCCTGCCGCTTGTGGGCAAGCTTGTAACCATGACGCAGGACGGGGTCAGGGTATTCACGGCGCACGGCTCAAAAGGGCTCGAATTTCATACGGTAATAATACCTTTTTGCCTGCAGAAAAAGAACTGGCCTATGCAGCCCCTGCCTAACAAGATCCCCCTGCCCGCGGAAATATACAATATCGGCGGCAATGCCATGGACAAGGAGGCTGTAAAAGAGATGAGCTTCTACGATGAAACAAGGCTTTTTTACGTTGCCTCTACGCGCGCCAAATCAAACCTTATTTATACATCAAGCCCTACGGAAAGCGCGGTGAGCAGTCTGTATCTCGCTTCCGCGGGATTAAGCGCGGATGAGCCGGAATCCGGTATGAAAGAGGAGACGCTCCTTGGGAAGTCGCTCGCGCTTGCCGAAGAGAAGGAGCCTTTTATAGGGACGGAAAAAGTCCTGCGGGACCTGGTCAGCGATCTGACGCTTAACCCGACCAAACTGAACAACTATATCAAATGCCGCAGGAAATTTCTGTATGATAACGTGCTCCTTCTGCCCGCCAGGAAAAATGTTTTTCTTACTTTCGGAAACTGCGTGCATAAGGCGCTGGAGGACGCTTACGGGTGTTTAATAAAGACAGGCAAATTTCCGGATTTCGATTTTTTCAACGATTTATTCAAGAGAGAACTTATGAATCAGGGCGTAGATAGGTCTATAGAGGCGGACTGCAATAAGTGGCTCCCCTCTGTAAAAAATTGGTATATAATCGCATCGAAAAGCCCTGTGAAACCCATTGCTCTTGAGGAAAGCCTGGAGATAGCGTTGCCGGGCAAGCTTATATTCAGGGGAAAGCTCGACAAAACAGAGTTTGTGGACGAGAAAAAGGGCCTTGTGCGGGTGCTTGATTATAAAACCGGCCCGCCGGATGAACATGTGAAAAACATATACAATGTGTCTGATCTTAAAAGCCGTGAGTGCGATGATTATCTGCGGCAGCTGGTGGCGTATAAATTACTTTTTGAAAAAAGCAAAAAGAACGCGGGCCTTAAAGTTACCGAAGGCACGCTTGTCTTTACCGCGGAAGTAAAAGCCACGGTACTTAAATACGGGCTCAAGAAAGGCGCGTATATAAATAAAACCGTTGAACTCAGCGATGACATGGTAGAGCAGCTTGAAGATGTAATCAAGAACTGCTGGCGCGATATTAATGCCCTGAAGTTCGAAAAACTGGAAAATACGGATGAAAACAGGAAAAAGACATGCAACAAATGCGAATATAATGACATTTGTTGGGAAAGGTAAAATGAAAAGAATGATTTTGTTTTTTAGCATCGTAATTTTGCTACTTCAAGGCAGCGCTATTGCAGAAAATAAATGGACGGCGCTCGTCGAGGAATCGGGAAAAGTACTGGCGGAGATTCAACAGATGCCGGATGAGGGCATTCCCGACGATCTTTTAAGAGAATGCGCGGCGATAGCAGTTTTTCCTTCCACTATTTCAGCTGGATTCGGAATAGGCGGTAAATACGGCCAGGGCATAATTATGGTACGTGAAGACGGAAAGAATAAGTGGTCGGCTCCTGCGATATTTAATCTTGTGGGCGGGAGCATAGGATGGCAGATAGGGGGCCAGGCCACGGATTTTGTCCTTCTTATAGGCAACAAAAGAAGCGTGGACGGTATTTTGCAGGGTAAATTTAAATTGGGCGCCGATGTTTCAGTGGCGGCAGGACCCATCGGCAGAGCGGCAGAAGCTTCCACCGATGTGCAGTTAAAAGGCGGGATATTGTCTTATTCGAGGAGCCGCGGCCTTTTTGCCGGCGCAAAACTTGAAGGCGCGGTCATTACCCAGCATTGGGACGGAAATAAGGAGCTTTACGGAAAAGGCTTATCGGCAAACGAAATATTGCTGGAGAATAAAGCAAAGATGCCGGACTCCGCAAAGGCGATACTCAGCGTCTTAAACAAGTACCCGTATAAGAAATAAATTTCGCATATGTTTGATTTTAAAAAGCATCTCAATCCGTCTCAATATGAAGCCGTTACCCAAACGGAGGGGCCTCTTCTTGTCATAGCGGGCGCCGGTTCGGGGAAGACGAGGGTAATAGAATACCGCGTCCTTCATCTTGTCGAGAACAAAGTAGAGCCGGGATCTATACTTCTTTTATCCTTCACCAGAAAAGCATCGCGCGAAATGCTCTCCCGCGCCGAAAGGCACGATCCGCAGTGTAAACACGTTGAAGGCGGCACGTTCCACTCTTTTGCGTATAAAGTCTTAAAGAGATACGCAAAGAACCTCGGTTTTTCGCACAACTTCTCAATACTGGACGAGACAGAAGCGGAAGATGCAATAGCCAGATGTGTCGCAAAACTCAATTTTACGGAAAGAGAAGAACGTTTCCCCAAAAAGAATACGCTCCGCAGCATAATAAGCGTATCTGTCAATAAACACGTAAGCATTGAGGAAGTCATAAAGAAGGAATATCCGCATTTTCTGGACTACGCTCACGATATAGAGCGCCTGCGAAAGGCCTATACGGAATATAAGATAAACAAAAATTATATGGATTACGACGACCTTCTTGTCTATCTGAAACTTCTGCTTGAAAATCCAGAGATACGGGAGCGTGTTTCGGGGAAGTATAAGTATATTATGGTCGACGAATATCAGGATACCAATGCGCTCCAGGGAGACATAACATATCTTTTAGGCAAGGACCACTCCAATATTATGGCGGTAGGCGACGACGCCCAGGGCATATACGGTTTTCGGGGGGCGTCCCACGAAAACATCATGAATTTTCCGAAAAAATTTTCGCATTGCAAGATAATAAAATTGGAGGAGAATTACCGCAGCACGCAGCTTATTTTAAATGTGGCCAATACCACCCTTGAGAATATGAAGAATAAATATTCAAAATGCCTTACTTCTATGCGCAAAGAAGACGGCGTCATGCCCGAACTGCTCTTTTTTAAAGATGCCTACGAAGAGGCCGAGTGGATCGCGTCAAAAATAAAGGATTTTAACGACGAAGGGCTCGCGCTTCGGGACCAGAGCGTCCTTTTCCGTTCAGCGTATATATCCATACCGCTTCAGGCAGAACTGGGTAAGCGCCATATACCGTATCAGGTCGTAGGCGGCCTCAGGTTTTACGAAACCGCTCATGTGAAGGACGTGATGGCCCATCTAAAGATCATTGCCAATCCAAAGGACGAGCTTGCCTGGCGAAGAGCGCTCATGCTTATAAAAGGGATAGGAACAGTCACTTCCGAGAAGATCCTGGAAGAGGTTTCCAGTTCTCCTTCCTTGCCTCATATGGTTGATAAAGTGCTTCGCGTTTGTTCCTCGAGACATAAATATTCTACCGCCCTTGCCAGATTAAATAAAGCCCTTAAGAACGCAATAGACGATAATCTGAAGATAACGGAAATTTACGAGATATTCCTCGATTATTACAGGCCGATACTTCGCGATAAATTTGACGACTGGCATCTCAGGATCAATGATTTGGAAACGCTTAAGCCGATAATCACGAGATACGACTCGATTGATGAGTTTTTGGCGGATTTTGCCATTGAATCTCCGGAAAAAAGCGTCTGGAAGGTTAACCCTTCAAGAATGCCCGATGAACAGCCGCTCACGCTTTCTACCATACATTCCGCAAAAGGGCTTGAATGGAACGCGGTATTTTTAATGGGGCTTATGGATGGCGTACTGCCGGTCAGCTTTGCTTTGGACGACGAGGATGATATAGAAGAAGAACATAGACTTTTTTATGTGGGTATAACACGCGCAAAGGATAAACTCTTTCTTTCCATGCATCATGAAGGCGCGAGAGGAGGGATGTACAGATTTAATAAAATCTCGCAGTTTGTCGACATGCCAAACCTTATGTCTATACTTGAGGTCAATGATATCTCCGGAACCGAAGAAGAGATAGACCTTGATAAGGAAGAGCTTCTATTCCCTTAGCTGTTTTTCGGCATCGATGATATCCCTGTTTATCAGAGATATAGTGTTTCTTATCTTTTCTTTGAGTTTTAGTGACGCGGGTGTTTCCAATATCTCGTCGAGTATTTGAACGGCCATCCTAAAGTAACGTATTATTTCCCCCTCATCATCTTCGGTATGACGCATTGTCTTTTCAAAACTCTCTTTTCTCATCCACGCCTCAAGCGCAGGCGTAAGGTGGTAGAAATAGCGCTTGCTCAAGGGGCTTATATAGGCCTTCTTTTCCATATACTGTATATGGTTTAAAATATTCTCGGTTATTTCCGATGATTCCTTTGCCTTTTTTGAAAGAGGAGGCTTGACGCTGCCTTTTCTCGGTTCAAATACGAGCGCCAAAGAAAGCATGCCGAGCTCCGACTCGGAAAGATGCTCCAGAACCCCTTTCTCATAAAGCTCGGAAAGCGAGAGTTCATAGCCGTAAATTTTACTTGCGAAACTGCCCTTTTCCGTTAAAGCCTCCGCCTTTATATAACCGAGGTCCTTCAAAAGTTTCACTTTTGACTGCAAAAGTTCGATCGCCTTTTTCTGGGATTGTTTCTTTTCTTGGAAATAATGGAAAGACAGAGGGTAGATGTCGTATAATTTTTCCCCGTATTTTTCGTACAGATTCAGTATAGTGGCGTAGGAGGCGTTAAAACGGCTGTGGACCTTTTCCGGATATCCGTATATGACCTTTTCCAATTCCTGGAACGAGGTGTAATGAGGATTTACGCGGCTGTATACGAAACCTTCCTTGTCTATACCGCGCCTGCCGGCCCTTCCCGCCATCTGGTAAAAATCGCGCGTCTTAAGCGTTCCGTAGTATTTACCGTAAAACTTCCTTAATTCGTCAAATGCCACCGTGCGCGCCGGCATATTTATGCCCAGGGCGAATGTCTCCGTCGTAAATATGACCTTTATGAGTTTACTGGTGAAAAGGCGTTCGATTACCTCTTTCAGAGTAGGAAGCATGCCGGCATGGTGGTAGGCGATCCCCTTTTCCAGAAGAGGCATCATAAGTGTCGCGCTCTTTTCGCTTAAAAGATCAAATCTTTCACAAAGGTCGTGGTACATCGACCTTATCTTTGATTTCTCCTCGGTATTCAGGAAATCGAATCCGAACATCTCTTCGGCAAGATATTCGCAGCGCCTTCTGCCAAAGGAGAAGTATATGCACGGCAGTTTATTATTTTCGAAAAGATGTTTTACAAGAACAGTCGTTTTATTCGGTTTTAGCGTATGGTGCCGCATGAAACGGCTTCCGCGGTAAGAATGGCGCCCAGCCGGATGAGCCGTTTTATATCCAAGATGTTTCACCTTGCCCAGGCTATCTACCAGCTCGCCCTGGCATTGATAAAAAAAGTGAAGCGGCACCGGCCGCTTGTCTTCTTTGACCACCTTGAGCGGTTTTTTATGTATGGACTGTATCCACGCTGAGAGCTCGTCGATATTCGGTATAGTAGCCGAAAGCGCGAGCATATTCATATGTTTTGGAAGAAATATAAGAGACTCTTCCCATACAGTGCCCCGCTCATAATCGTCAAGGTAGTGGATTTCGTCAAAGATTATCCATGAATATTTTTGAAGGTCGCTCTCTTCCTCAAGAACTTTATTGCGGAATATCTCCGTAGTCATAATAAGAATAGGGGCGTGGGGGTTTATACTGACGTCACCTGTGAGTATGCCGATCTTATCCTTGAAAGTCCCCTGAAAATCGCGGAATTTCTGGTTTGAGAGCGCTTTTATGGGCGCCGTATATATGGCGTAAGTATTTTTCGCGAGGCAGTCGTTTATGACGTATTCGGCTATAGCGGTTTTTCCCGAACCGGTCGGCGCCGAGACTATTACGGAATGGCCCTCCTTGATGTAGTCTATGGCTTTCTGTTGGAATGGATCGTATTGCATGCTTATATTGTACCTTATTAGTCCGAGTTTTTCAATATTGTATATGCGCCTATTCTGAGGTATAATTTAAGCATGCAATTTCTTGAACTGGTACGAAAGAGGCGGAGCACACGGAAGTATCTATCAAAGCCTGTGCCGCGCGAAGCCATAGACAGATGCCTTGAGGCAGCACGGCTTGCCCCTTCCGCCTGCAATTCCCAGCCGTGGTCATTCATCGTCGTAGATAAAGATGATTTAAGATGTGATCTTGCCGCTGCCGCGTTTTCCGGGCCGTATCACATGAACTCTTTCGCAAAAGCGGCACCCGTGCTTATAGTTGTGGTAACGGAACGTTCCGGTTATATTGCAACACTCGGCGGGTATTTCAAGAGCGTGCAGTACAGCCTTGTAGATATCGGCATAGCGTGTGAGCATCTTGTTCTGCAGGCGGAAGAGGAAGGACTGGGCACGTGCTGGCTCGGGTGGTTTAACGAAAAGGCGGTTAAGAAGGCACTCAGCCTGCCGTACGAAAAGAAAATAGACATAATAATAAGCATGGGCTACCCTGAAGAGAACGCCAGGCGGGAGAAGCCGCGCAAGACACTCGATGAAGTAAGGAAGTACTTGGGCAGATGAGAAATCTTACCAACTCAGGCTTTTTCATATCTTCCAAAATAGGAAAGGCGATAAAGGATTACAATTTAATAGAAGACGGCGATAAGATTTTAGTCGCTGTCTCCGGAGGCAAGGACAGCCTCTCGCTTTTAAAGCTACTTTTAGAGAGGAAGAGGTGGGCGCCGGTAAAGTTTGACGTCATTGCGGCCCATATAGAGACTGATAAGAGGTGCCCAAATTCGCGCGATTCGAACAGGAAGTACCTTAAGGGATTTATTAAGCGGATGGAGAAACGCTCGCCCCACATCAGGACCAATATCTTTCGCAGCGTAGCCCGAATTAAGAGGGAGTATATTGATTTGAAAGAAGAGAAATAGTGCAACCAGAACGCTACATAATCCACGTTGACATGGATGCGTTTTTCGCGTCCATAGAGCAAAGAGACAACCCTTCCCTTGGGGGTAAGCCGGTTATAGTGGGTGCCGATCCGAAAAAAGGAAGAGGAAGGGGCGTAGTTGCCGCCTCTTCTTATGAAGCGCGAAAATTCGGCATACATTCGGCCATGCCCATTTCCACGGCCTATCAAAAATGTCCTCATGCGGCATTTCTATTGCCCGACATGCAGAAGTATAGTGAAGTTTCGCGCCACATGTATAAGATACTTTACGATTTTACTCCGGAGATAGAGCCGGTAAGCATAGACGAAGCGTTTCTGAATATAACCGGGAGCTATAAGTTATTTGGCACGCCGCGCGAGACATGCCTTTTGATCAAATCAAGTATAAAAAAAGAGACATCGCTTACAGCTTCCATAGGGCTTGCGCCTACCAAGATGGCCGCGAAGATCGCCTCGGATTTGGAAAAACCTGACGGGTTTGTTCAAGTCAGCCGCAAAAATTTGCTCGATTTTCTGTGGCCGCTGGATATAAAGAGACTTTGGGGTTTAGGCAAAAAGACAGAGGCCGTATTAAAGAACCGCGGCATAAGTACGATAGGCGAACTTGCGAAGAAAGATGTAAAAGAGATCACAGATCTATTGGGGAAAAACGGCCTTCATCTCTGGCAGTTAGCCAATGGCATAGATAATAGCGAAGTTGTGACGGAAAATGAGGCGAAATCCCTGAGCAGTGAGACGACATTTGATAAAGATACCTCTGACCGGAATCAGGTAGAGGCGGCAATAATGTCACTTTGCGAAAAAGTCTCCGCAAGGCTGCGTTGCGAGGGCCTTAAAGCGAAGACTGTAACTTTGAAGATAAGGTTGGAAGGCTTTCTCACTTATACAAGGGCACTTACTCTGGAGGTGTCCACCAATTACGCGGACATATTATACAAAAATGCAAAGGAACTTTACGCCAGATTCGATACGATCGACAACCCAAAAAATTCAGGGCCGCTCAGTATCGCCCTGAGCAAACGAAGTGCGTCGAAGGGCGATACACAAAAAAGGAAGATACGCCTTATAGGGATAAAGGCATCTAATTTGATTTCTTCGCGCCAGAAGGATTATCTCTTTAAAGATCCCGGTGCTGACAAAAGAGAGATGGTGCATCAAGCGCTTGACCATATAAGAGAAAGATTCGGCAGCGGTTTTATTCGCCGGGCAGGCGGCCTTGGGCATTAAAAAAATCTTGCAAAAGATTGTAATTTTGCCTGATTTATGGTAATATTACTTATTGAACTACATCGCGGAGGCGGAAAATAAAGTTACCCATACCTAAGCTCTCAAAGAAAAACAGCGGGCCTGTCCTGCACCGTAATGGTGCAGGGTTCACCCTGCTGGAAGCCCTTATAGCAATGACAATACTTGCTTTCTGCGCGACGGCTCTCTTCGCATCGCTTTATTTGGGTTTTAATCTTGTTAATGATATCCGCGAAAACATAATCGCGTCCTCAATAATCCAGCAAAAGATAGAAGGCCTAAGAAAGACCTTTTTTGTGAGCATGCCTGTATACGGCGAAAGCACGTTTGCGGACCCGTCTTTATCCAAGCTTCACAATCCCTCAGCGAAAGTGAATATCGATCAATATTCGGATGCCAATATAATAAGGGCCGCGGTAACAGTGACATGGTATTCCCGTTTAAATACAAGCAAACAAAATACAAAGAGAGTGATGACGCTTATCACCAAAAATGGCATAAACTCCATATAGGAGAGAATGCGGTTGATCAAAAAAATATTCAAAGAAAACGGCCTTACGCTTATAGAACTTTTGGTAGCGACTTTGATCGGGACATTAGTTTTTATGGTGCTATTTTATGTCTCGTTTACCATTCAGGAAAATATTAATATATCGAGCGGCATTCTCGGCATTACTGAAAGCGGACGGCTGGCAACGAGCTATATCTCAAATGATGCCCGTCAGGCAAAATTACTTACTTCTTACAGCTCATACTCCACGAACAACACCACTTTGGTGCTGGAAATCCCGGTGGCAAATACGAGCGGTACGATAATAGGTTCCGATATGATAATCTATGCCCTGGATTCGGCCGACCCTACTAAATTACGCCGCATAGTTTACGCTACGGCAGGCAGCCCGAGAAGCGACAGCAATAAAATCGTTGCCGAAGACGTAGATACTCTGCTGTTTTCATCATACGGAACCGGGCTTTCTTCGATAGCGAGCCCGGGCACCGTAAAATTATTGACCATGAAGATCATAACTAAAACAAATGCGGCAGGAGTAGTCCGCGTAAACGAGATAATAACATCGGCTTCTTTAAGGAACAAAAAAATAAGTTACTGACGGAAAAAGGCTGGGCGCTCATAACAGTGATGGTGGTTCTCTTTGTTATGTTTGCGCTTGTGGGAGCTTTTCTTTTTTTGGCAACCAGCGCCAGGCTTATTAACGAACGATACCACGAAAACGCCGCGGCGCTTTACTTGGCGGAGGCCGGCGTGGATTACGCCATATGGGAGATAAATTACGGGGGCGCGGACTTTTCCGGATGGACGGGAAATCCTGCGATTGAAGTGACAAAGGCCATAAACAATATTCAGGATGCTGACGGCAATATATACGGCAATATCAGCGTATCTGTTTACAATTTTGGCCAGGAGATAGTAACGGTAAGATCCACAGGTTCGTTCAGTTCTCTTACGGGACCGCAGGTTTCACGAACAGTTCAGGCATTTCTTAAAAAACACCACATAAGCAATTACGCTATACTGACCCAGCAGAGTATAAGCGTTGGCGGAAATACGACGATAGACAGCTACCTCGGAGCGTTCCCCGACAGGTCAAACGGTGATCTCGTCACGAATAGCAGCGCAACCCCCGCCATAACCACAACCGGAAACGCCTGCTCAATAAGCGGCGCAGGTATTACAGGCCCGGGCGGCACGATAAGCGACCAACATGACAAAATTGCCATCGAGGACGATAATGCGGAAGTATATATACCGCCGGTAGATAATGATTTTACGGGCCTTGCTTCAGAAGGAAGTATAAATACCTCTTATGAGATAACAGGTGACCATAAATACGACTCCCTTACTTTATCTTCTACCGATAAAGTGACATTAGATTGTGCGTCCGGGGCTGTAAATGCCTATTTTACTGGGGATATTTCTCTTAGCGGTAAAGCTGAGATAGAAGTGCTGAACAGCGACTCTTCCTCCGACAGAATCGCAAATGTATATTTTGACGGAGATATCAGTATTAGTGCTAATAATAATAAGGTGAACACGAGTACAAAGGACCCTTCCAATCTCGTATTTTACGGAAAAAATACGGGCTCACAATCTGTAAACCTGACAGGCGGAGAGATTTACGGAATCTTTTATGCGCCGTCCGCCGACTTTTCTATCAGCGGTAATCCGGATATATACGGCTCTATTACGGCTAAGACGGTGGATGTCTCGGGAACTGCCGAAATCCATTTTGACGAAGAGCTGAAAGACAAGTCACCGGCCAAGGGCTATGACCCTTACTGCTGGGAGGAGAAATAAGTTATGATTACGGAAAAAGGCTGGGCGCTCATAACAGTTTTGATAATTTTATTTGTCATATTCGCGCTAACGGGGGCATTTCTCTTTCTGGCGACCAATGCCAGGCTCATTAACGAGCGCTACCATGAAAATGCCATGGCGTTATATCTGGCGGAGGCCGGCATCGATTACGCCATATGGGAGATAAATTACGGCGGCGCGGACTTTTCTGATTGGACCGGTGACCCAGCAATAGAAGCGACAAAGTCTATAAATAATATTCAGGATGCGGACGGCAATATATACGGCAATGCAAATATTTCCGTCTATAATATGGGACAGGATGTGGTTACAGTGAGATCTACCGGCACATTCAGCTCTATTACGGGGCCGCAGGTCTCAAGGATGATACAGGCACTACTTAAAAAACATAAACTTTTCAACTATGCTATCCTAACTTCCGATCTAATAGATGTAAGCGGAACGGCTAATAAGATTGATAGTTACGATTCTTCGCTTGGGCTTTATGGCGGCGTTAATGTAGGCAGCGAGGGCACTATTGTGACAAATAGCACGGCGAACCCAGCTATAACGCTTCGCGGAGGCGCAACAATAGATGGCGATGTCGTTACGGGGCCGGGGGGCACTGCTACAACAGCAGGCGGTGCAAGTTATTCAGGGTCTCCTTATGCCAATGCGGACATCTTCATGCCGTCTGTTGTCGTTCCTGATAATTTACAGAACGCAACCTTACAAAGCGCAATATCCCTTGCCGGCAATAATACGCTGGAGCTTTTTTCGGGAGATTACAGATATAAGTCCATTACGCTTTCGGCTAAAGCACAGCTTATATTGAACGGGGACGTCAATCTATATTGTACGGAGAGTCCTTCCATCACCACGGAAGCCCAAAGCCAGATCATTATTAAAAACGGAGATGCGAGCATATATTTTGATGGCGATGTAAGCATATCCGGCAAAGGCGTCTTGAATGAATCCGGGGCCCCTTCAGATCTGACTTTTTACGGCACTGACAGTGTCTCAAATATAAACTTATCAGGCATAGGTACTTTTTACGGCACATTCTATGCGCCTGGCGCGGATTATTTTTATATTGCGGGAAATAGCGAATTATTCGGCGCCGTTGTAGGCAAGAACGTCTCTCTGGCAGGGACGGCTCAGATTCACTTTGATGAACAATTGATGCAGGATTCGCCTACCATAGGATATGACCCATATTATTGGGAAGAAAAATAAAGGATAGAAACCATGGCCATTAGAAAAAGACGGCAGTTAAAATTTGGATCGATGGAAAAGCGCAGGAAAAGACGGGCGAAGCTTAAAGCTGCGGGGAAGAACCCTGATCAGTATTTTTATTCCGGTATTTATATAGCAGAAAAAAAATAATAAAGAAAGCGCTAAGCAGCTCTTTTTCTTTTATCACATATTAAATGTCTTTTAAAATGACTATTTTTGTTCCTTATTGTCTTAATTTTCAATGTGTTAAATGCTGTTAGGGGAAATGAAAAAGTTACATATTGACATACTGTTATTTGTGTGATATAATTCAGTTAAGCAAACTCCGTTAGAAAGGGAAAAAGTCTTATCTTTCTAACGGAGTAAAAACATAGCGAGGTGAACGTATGAGATTAAAAAGCGGCCTCTTCAAGTATCAGGTACTCTCCGACAAAGAAAAAAAGAACCTCCTGCTTCTAGACATAATAATACAAAAAGGCCCCATTTCCCGGACGGATATTTCCAAAGAAACCGATTTGAATATAGTTACCGTGTCTAATTATGTGAATAACTATATCGAAAAAGGCCTTGTTATTGAAAAGGGTTTTGATGTTTCATCGGGCGGCAGAAAGCCGACTTTAGTGGAACTCGATGCCTCGGGCGGTTATGCCATAGGCGTGGATATCGGGCCTATAGATGAGACGGCAATAATGACGGACCTTAGCGCCAAAATAATGTGGAAAGAAAAAAAGAAAAGGCCACAGGGGAACATGGAAGAAGTTATAAAAGTGGCTGCGGAACTTCTTAAGGATACTATAGCCAACTCCAAGGTCCCCAAAGAAAAGATAATTGCGGTTGGCTTTGGTATATCCGGGATTATAGACGAAAATTCCGGTACAGTAAGGGATACCGACCCGAACCGGGGCAGGACCACAGGTAGCCTTAACTCTTTTAGGGAGACCATAGAAGGGACTTTTAATTTGCCTGTATTTGTCGGAAATGACGCTACCTGTGCGGCATTCGGAGAGAAGCGGCTGAGCCTGGAAAGAGGCATTGAAAATATGCTATATATCTATTCCGACGTGGGCTGTGGCATCATAATAAAAGGAGATATATATTGCGGCGCCGGAGGGAGCGCCGGTGAGATGCAGATATCCTCTGAGGCGATTGGCGAAAATGATACAAAAGCCGGTTCAAAAGAGATGTATTATTTAAGGCCGCTCGGAGTTGATTTGGGGATAGTGGCAAAAACGAAGAAGGCCATTGAAGAAGGGATAGGTACTAAAGTATTAGAACTCGCAAGTGGAAAAGCGGCAGATATAACATTAGAAAAGGTAATAAAGGCCGCCGAAGTAGGCGACAAACTGGCCATGGATCTTATTGAGAACGCCGGAGTGAGCTTGGGAACGCGTATAGCCTACCTGATAAATCTCTTTAATCCTGAGGTGGTAGTAATAGGCGGAGGTATAGAAAAGGCGGGGGAACTCATAATTGAGCCCATAAGGCGGACCGTGCGAAAACTTGCCTTTGAAGAGCCGGCTGCGAAAGTGCGTATAATACCATCTGCATTGAGAGATGAGGCGGTCGCGCTCGGCGCCGCGAGCCTGGTCTTACGCGAAGTATTTACACAAGTTTAAGGGAGATTTTAAAATGGCGGGGATAAAAGGATTATTTACCGGAATAGAGTTGGGTGACAAGGAAAAGAAAAATTTGTTGATACTTGACGCTATTCGCAAAAAAGGCCCTATAGGCAGGACCGAAATATCCAAGCTTACAGGTTTTAATATAGTTACGGTCAGCAATTATATCGATCATTATATAAAAGAGGGGCTCGTTTCGGAAGGGGGTTACGATACATCATCAGGCGGCAGGAAGCCGATGCTGGTAGATCTTAATTATAAATCGGCACATGTCATCGGTGTCGGTTTTGATATGTTAGATATGGTAGGAGTCGTAACGGATCTACGCTCTAATATTCTTTATCAATTAAGAAAAAAACGCCCCGCAGAGACAGGAAAGGCTCTCCTTAGTAATTTGATAGAGATGGTAGAAGAAATCCTTAACAAATCCGCGTTAGATAGGAAAAGTATAAAAGGCATAGGGCTTGCCGTGGCTGGTATTATTGACAAAGATAATATGAGCATAAGATGGCCGGGAGTACTGGGTACTCCGGATGTAATCGTTTCCGCCTCCCTCCTGGATGCGCTGGAACGCAGGTTTGGCATACCCGTAGTGGTCGAAAACGATGCCGATTGCGCAGCCTTTGGCGAGCAATGGCTGGCCCTCGACCCCGAGCTTAAAAATGTCATATACATGTATTCCGGTGTTTCGTGCGGTATAATGATCAACGGCCAAATTTATAGAGGTGCCTCAGGCTGTGCAGGGGAGCTGGGAATATTGAGCCCGCGCAATCTGGATAAATACGACTGGCGTAGAGAATCCCGCGGATTAGGGCGATGGAATATGGAATTGAGTACTCTTGATAATATAAAAGAAATATATGAAAAGCACGGTGATTCGAAGATATTTAAGTTAGCGGGCGGCGCGCCGGATAAAGTTACGTTTTCATCAATAGTGGAAGCGGCGCATTCAAAAGACGAAACGGCAATTCAATTATTAAATAAAGCGGGCAAGGATCTCGGTAGAAAAGTGGCTTTTTTGGTAAATTTATTAAACCCGCAGGTAGTGGTGATAGGCGGCGGCGTGGAGCGGGCCGGCTCTTTTCTTTTTGATCCCTTAAAGGATGCGGTAAAAGAGTGGGCCTTTGAAGAAGCAGCAAGAGCTCTTAAAATAGTTCCGGCCCAGTTGGCCGAAAACGCGGTGTCATTGGGCGCTGCCAGCGTTGTGGTACAAAAATATTTCGAAAATATGTAATACATAATTCAAGGAGATGATTATGACTGAAGGAAGAATCTGCTCAATGTGTAAAAAAGTTTTTCTTCCGAATAAGTACCGGCCGAATCAGGTAATATGCTCCAATCTTGAATGCCAGTACCAAAGGCAGCTTCATAATATGAAGAGCTGGCGGGATAGTAACCCGAATTATTTCAAGTATAAGGAGATAAAAGATGTCAAGTGGAAGGATTCTTGCCGCGAAAGGGCAAGGCGGTGGAGGCAAAACCATCTTGACTACCTGAAACTTTACAGGCAGGAGCACAAAGAAGAACACAGAGAATATATGAGGAAGTACATGAGGGATTACAGAAAAAAGACGAGAGAAAAGACCGAAGGGCCGGTTAACCAGGAAAGCACCAAAGATCAGTTAGGCAAAGCAGACTCTTCGGAATTATAATCAGGCAGTATCAAATCCAAAGGTCCACATATTTTTAATGATAAGAACAAGAATCAAAAATAATATAGAAGGCCTAAAAAATACGGCATCGGCAGCCTTGCTTGTAACTATCACCGCTCTTATTTTTTTGTCTTTGTCCCCCACTCCGTATGCCGCGCAATCCGACGTATCTATAAACAGCTATTTAAACAAGGCAGACCTCTATTATAAGGAAGGCAGGTACAAGGAGGCGATCTTATCCTGGGATAAAGTGCTTTCAGCGGACCCGAACAATGCGTTGGCAGCCCGCGGCATCAAGGACGCGGAGCTAAAGATGGCGAAGATAAAGGATTTTTTCGGCAGTAATATATTTAAAGAATTCGCGACTGTTAATGAATTTTCTATCGAAGATTGCGTGTCTATGGCAGTAGAACACAGTATTCCGCTTGAAGTCGCGAGAGAGCAGATGAAGCTTGCCAATATAAAAGTATGGGAGGCAAGAAGGTCATTTTTTCCGGAACTTAGCCTTTCATGGACAAGGACCAGCGGCATACAATCGGACGGGAAGGTAGAAGGCCTTGAATACGGCATTGAAGGCAAGCAGCCTGCTTTTCATTCCGGAGGCATTATGTATACCCTTGCTCAGTCAAAAGTGGATCTCTCCATAGCGGAATCGAATTACGACAAAGTAAGAAATGAATTATATTTTGAAGTAGCGCAGGCATACTACAGCCTTATAAAAATTAAAAAACAATTAGAATATACGCAGGATATTTATAATGAAGTAAAACCTATCTACGAGATGATCAAAAAGGCGTACGAAAAATCGGCGGCGCCGACTATAGAATTTTTAAACGCAGAATCCAGCTTTAATCAGCTTTACTACCAGATAATATCGGATGAAAACGAAGTTCAACTCACAAAGCTTAACTTGGAGCAGAAACTGGGCATAGAAGATATAGGAGGGATCAATATTGTTTTCGATAACGAACCCTCTCTTGTCACGAGAAGCCTGAAAGAATGTCTTGAACTCGCGATCGAACACCGCCCCGATTTAAAAATGGGTTTTTATATCGTAAAATACGCCGAATACGGCAAGAAGATCGCGGATACCAAAGAGATGCCTAGAGTAGATCTCGTCGGAAACTATAAAAAGTCATCAGAAGTATACAGGGAATCGTACAGCGCCGCATATGAAACGCAATTATTGGACCCTCATAAGAAATGGTATATAGGAGTCGAAGCGAGTGTGCCGTTTCTCGGAAGCACGGCAAGCTATTCATATTTCAGAAGGCATGACCCGGCCAGCCTGAGTACGTTCCAACCCGATTCCGAACAAAGCGGCACTACCTGGAAGTTCGACGTCCTAAACAATATTAAGAATTTCTCTGAAATAGAACAGGCGAAGATAGCAAATGTGAAGGCCGAACAGGAACTGGATGATGCAAGGAAAAAGGCTATCATGGAGGTAAAAGGAGCATTTTATGGTTACGAAAAATCGCGCGTTCAACTGACGGCGGCCAAGGCGCAGAAAGAGTACCGCGAAAAAGAGTTTAAGATATTAAAGTTCAAAAAAAGCATGGGCGAGGGGGAATTATCGGATCTATTTGAAGCGGTAACCAAACTTATAGAGGCAAATACGTTTTATTGCGACGCCGAGGCCAACCTTAATATATCCGTAGCGGGGCTTAATAAGGCGATAGGGATAGAAGATTATTTTTAACTAGAGAGTAAATCGGGGGTTTACAAATGAATCTTTTTAAAACAGAGCTTTTCAAAAATAGAAAAAGGCTAATTATTCTGTCTATTTTGCTTATAGGAATCTTCACAATGTGGGGGTGGACGAGTCTGTCAAAAAAACTTGCCGGAGGAGCTAATCTAATAAAAGAACTCATCTCGGGATCTAAGGCAGATAAATCCGGCGGCGAAGAATTGAGCGAGCCTCCTATTCCGGTAAGAACCGAAAAGGTGGTAAAAACAGATTATGTCGATTCCATTGTGTCATTCGGGACTATAAAGGGATTTCAGGAGATACCTGTCAAATTTGAAGAGGCCGCCAGAATATATAAATTTTATTTTAAAGAAGGGGAACCGATAAAGAAGGGCGACCTTGTCGTCTCCGAGGAGCAGGAAGAACAAAAGTGGAAGGTAGAGTATGCCGAGATAGAGTATAATAAAAACAGGACCTTATACGATTTGGGGGCTATAACTAAAGATAAGCTCAGGCAGGCAGAACTTGAATTGGAAGTCGCGAAAGAATCTTTAAATAAAAGGAATTTTTATGCGCCGTCGGATGGTTTTATAGGTACGCGGTGGATGAAAGAAGGGGAGGTCGCTTCTCCCAATGAAATCGTAACTACTTTTGTAGAGATAGGAAATATTTTCTGCGAGGCCGGCGTTATAGAGAAAGATATGGATAAGGTAGAAACAGGCCAGAAGGCCAGTATAATAATAGAAGCCTTTCCGGCTAAGAATTTTGAGGGCGTGGTCGATTCTGTCTCGCCGATTTTAGAAGGCCGAAGCCGCACGCAGACCGTCAGGATCCTTGTCCCTAACGAGAAAGGCCTTATCAAGCCGGGCATGTTCGCAAAAGCCGATATAACGATATTTGAAAAGAAAGACGCGATAGTAATACCGCGAAAGGCATTGCAGAAGACAGATGAAGGCTATGCGGTCTTCGGCGTTGTAAGGCCCGAAGGCGAAGCTAAAAAAACGCCGGCAGGGTTTGATGAAGCCACCGCTAAGGTAATTTCCGTTAAAGTTGACAGGACCGGCGAAGAAAGAGCGCTTATAGGCGAGGGCCTTACAGAAGGCGAAGAGATTATAATAGAGACCCCCGAAGCAAAATCGAGCATTAAAGACGGTGCGAAAATAGAGATAATGCCTGAGAGGGGAGAATAAGCGGGGCAGAGTATAATGAGTTTAGCTTCATTTTCCGTAAAAAGGCCCGTCACCATAACGATGGTCTATTTGGGTATAATCCTTTTGGGGGTTATATCCTGGTTTCGCCTGCCGCAGGAATTTTTTCCTCCTATCACTTATCCCCAATTATCCGTAATCACCAATTATCCGAATGCCGCTCCCGAAGAGATAGAGACGTTAGTTACCAAACCGATAGAAGAAGCCGTCGGAACGGTTAAAAACGCAAGAAGAGTTATCTCTACCTCACGCGAAGGCACCTCTATAGTCACTGTAGAATTTAACTGGGGCACCGATATGAATTTTGCGGCCCTGGGCATGAGGGAGAAGATAGACCTTATAAAAGAACGGCTCCCAAGAAACGCCGAAGAACCCCTTGTAACAAAATATAATCCTTTTGCCCTGCCGATCCTCACTTTAAGTGTTAGCGGAGAACGTCCGCTTAACGAACTATATGAGATCTCGAAACGTTATATAAAGGATAAGCTTGAGAAAATAGAGGGCGTCGCATCATGTTCCATATCCGGAGGCATTGACAGGGAAATACAGGTCAATGTAAAGGAAGGCGCTCTCCAGGCCTCGAATATAAGACTTTTAGATGTTGTGGAAGTCATAAGAGGGTCCAATTTAAATTATCCGGCCGGGACTACTAAAGAGGAATTTTTTGAATGGCTCATAAGGACGATGGGGGAATTTGCCACTGTTTCGCAGATTGAAAGCGCTGTTATTTCCACGGATGAAGGTGAAGAAAGAGGAACGAGGCAAAAATCCGGTGACGATTCTTTTGTCAAAAGAAAGCATCTCATAAAACTTGGGGATATTGCCGAGGTAAAAGATGCCTTCAAAGAAAGAACCAGTTATTCGCGTTATAACGGAAAAGAAAACGTCTCTATAGCGATACAGAAACAGGCCGAAGCAAATACTATAAACACAGTCCGAAAAGTCCTTAGCGAGTTAAAGAAAGTAAGAAACATCCTGCCCGAACGCGTTGAAGTAGATATTGTCTATGACCAATCAAAATTTATAAAGAATTCTATAGCGAGCGTGAGGGATGCCGCTTTCCAGGGCGGCATTTTAGCTATACTGGTGCTCCTATTTTTCTTAAGGAACATAAGAAATTCCCTGATAGTCGCCGTGACCATACCGGTTTCCATAATAGGAACTTTCTGCCTTATGTATTTTTCCAATATCTCTATCAATATGATATCTCTGGGAGGGTTGGCCATGGGCGTGGGTATGCTTGTGGACGGCGCAATAGTAGTTATAGAAAATATATTCAGGCGCTGTGAGCTGGGAGATGCCACAAAGACCGCAGCCGAGAAGGGGGCGGAGGAGATGATACCCGCGGTTACTTCGAGTGTTTTTACTACTGTAGCGGTATTTCTGCCTATGGTATTTGTTATAGGCGTAGCCGGCCAGATATTTAAAGAACTCGCCCTTACGGTTACTTATTCGCTGCTTGCGTCTCTATTTGTCGCGTTTACCTTGATACCCATGCTTGTTACCCTCGGAAAGAAGCATGGGCAGGCAAAATTTAAAATAGCGGACAAAATCGACCATTTTCTCAAGAAAACGGCAGATTTTTACGGCGCGATCCTAAAGAGATTTCTTGAAAACAGGAAGAAAGGCCTTCTGATAATATTTTCGGCCTTTTTGGTAAGCATATTATTATTTACTTTTATAGGCAAGGAGTTTATGCCTAAAGTAGA
>JAHIPI010000066.1 GCA_018894435.1 Candidatus Omnitrophota bacterium
CTCCTCCTCCCCCCTCAAAAGAGGCCAAAAATAGGCCTTTTTGAGGAAATCGGAGAAGTTCTCCGACGACAAAACGGCAGGAGGTAGAAAATAGAAGCGATTTTAAATTCTCCGACGGAGAAATAGTTTCGTGACAGCCACTATACTTACTATAGGAGGAGATAATAAGTTATGAATAGAAAATTTACACAAGCCTTTAGCCTGATTGAACTTCTGTCTGTTATGGTTATTATACTTATACTGGCGGGCCTATTTGTGGGCGTAAGCGGCCCTGCGAGCCGATCGGCCAAGAAGCGCAAAGCCGAGGTCATGGTCTCCGCCCTTGAGGTGGCGATAGGTATGTATAAGGCGGATACGGGGTCAAATCCCCCAACGGGCACAGGGTCGCCCGATCCAGGATCACAAACTCTTTACGACCATTTGACAAATGAGGACGCATATGCTCAAGGGGGGACAAGCCCGATATCCGGATGGAGCGGCCCATATATGAAGTTTAGAAACGAAGACATATCTGGCGGGGAAATTTTGGATCCATGGGGGAGGCCGTATAATTATAGTTTTGGAGCGTGGACAAATAATCCATATCCGAGCAGTTTTGATTTATGGTCTGATGGTCCTGATAAAATTAATGGGTGGGGGAATCCCGCCGATCCTAATGGCAAAGATGATATAAAAAACTGGTAACGATGAAAAACCGCGGCTTTACATTACTTGAGACAATAATAGTCCTCGCGATAATGACGATGTTTTTTGCGGTAAGCGTTCCGCTCTTTTCCAAATTTACGGAGAGGACAAAGCTGGATACTACGGCGCGCAGCATTGTAAGCGCGCTCCGGCTGGCGAGGACGTATGCGATTACAAATAACGAGAATTATTATGTTAAATTTGATAAAATCGTAACGCCAAATGAGTACTATGTTTATTATTATAAACAACCCGGAAACGTTATGACCATAGTTGATAAGGAATATAAATTGCCGGTAGGAATTTCATTCGGCGCACTAACAGATTTTACCGGCAGCCAGGTAGTTTTTAAACCTACGGGCGAAGTAGAGGTAGAGGGTACTATTCCCGTTACGGACGGTACTGATACAAAACTGATAAACGTAGAAAAAACCACCGGCCGAGCCCGGATTGAATAAAAACATGCATAACAAAGCTTTTACATTAATCGAAATCACCATCGCCTTACTGATACTGGCGATAGGCATCGTCGGCATATTGACGCTATTTCCGGTCGGCTTTGATGCCTCGGGCCGCGCCGCCAATATCATAGAGGCGACATTTTTGGCGCAAGAATTAATAGAAGACGGGAAGCGTTGCGGGTATGGCATATTTGATGACCCCAGTTACGATGACGACAAAACAGCTACGGGTTGGGAGATATCCGGCGATTTTAGCCCTGGTCACCCGAATTATGAGTATGATATATTTGTCTACAATGACGCTACGTTGGGTGTTGACGGCCTTCGCGAAGTTGTGGTCTATGTATACTGGCCGGCCGCGGATGGCGAACCCGGTGCGAGGACGAATCAGAAAAACGTGGAACTAAGTATATATTTGGCTCAATATGAAATGTAGAAATAGCGGTATAACATTAGTAGAGACGCTTATGGCGGTGATGATCTTGAGCGTATTGGCGCTCTCACTCTACACCGTCTTTAAAAGCGGCATTGACGCCTGGACCAAATCAGAGTCACGGCTCGAGATATACCAAAATGCGCGTGCAGTGCTTGACCAGATATCAAGGGAATTGGCAGGTGCGTTTGTAGACGGCGCAGACGCGAAATTAGTAGGAGCACCAGGGGTGGTTGCGGATGAACTGGTGTTTGTAACCGATTTTGCAGACTCGATTTACAAAATTAAGTATTATCTTATGACGGATGCGGCCGATACGACTAAGACGAATTTAATGCGTGCATATATTGATTATAGCGATTCGGACCACGCAGGCGAAGGATACGATAGCATAAATTATGAACCACCCGTAGAATTCGTTAAGTATACAAAAAGCGCGATGGTCGACGACATACAGTTTACTTATCTGCCGCAAATTACAAAAGCAGATGTGCCGGTATTTTTGGGCGATTGGAGTGATGCTGCCAGGGTTGAGGATATCTGGTCGGATGATGACCTCCCCGAAGCGGTGAAGATAGTCATTACGATGAAAGCGGCCCCGTACGATCCGAATGGCGCAACTTATGATTTTGAAACGATTGTCTATTTACCGAATAGCGAAACAGAGTAGGTGATCAGCATGAACAAAAAGGGCATAGCATTAATAATGGCAGTCGGCGTACTTGCGCTTCTGGCGGTATTAGCCACAAGTTTCGCCCTCAATATGCGCCTTGAGTACCACGCCGCCGTAAATTACTATAACGGCGTAAAGGCGCGCTATTTTGCCGAATCGGCCCTCCAACGGGCGATAGCAGAGTTGCGGACACACGTCAAAGGAAGCGCTTTTGATTACTTTGGAGCGGGCGAAGATTGGGCCCTGACGACGCATCCGACAAATACAGCCAGCTTATACAATAACCATAACATAATCGCGGCAGATATAGCGGCAACTCCTCCACGCATAACTTCGAAAGGATCTTCTTATGTAGTGCTGATTATAGATGAACAGCGCAAGATCAATATCAATAATGCGTTAGATAACCCCAACAACCTGCTTCTCACCAATCTTTTCACGGAACTCGGTATTTCAGATATAACTGATTTGATCACGGATATTACCGGCAATAAACCGCCTGATGGCTATCATAATTTCAGTGAACTAAAATCCCTATGTTTCGAGGGATTGACTGATGCCAAGGTAGATCTGATAAAAGAGAATGTAACAGTCATTTCTTATGTGGATTCTAATACTGATCTTGCGCCTGTAAATATAAATACATGTGACCCGATGGTACTTAAATCGGTAGTCGAAGGAATAACCGATGGGAGCATTCTCGCAATACCAGGTGCGGATGCGGAAAATGTGCGAGATGCGATCGCCAGCAGTAGGGGTACAGCAGCGATTACAAGCTGGTCGGCTTTTTACGACATATTGGATGATCTTGTTAATGTGACAGGAGCAATAAGCCAAGAGCAAGCCAATGTTATCATGAATAATTGCAATCCAAATAGGACAAAACCTTCAACCTCCACGACTGAATTCTGCTTCAATTCCGGCGGGTATTACGAAGTTATAGCCCGCGGCACGGTGACTGACTTTTTGAACAATCCTCAAGCCGTCCGCACCATAAGCGCAATCGTCAAGATTTATGATATTTATTGCGAAACGAAGACTAAAGATGCGAGCGGCAATCCGACTCAGCTTGCGTTAGGTGCACCCGAACGCGTAACTTGGCTTGACTCGTGCCCTGTAAATTCCGATGCCATATTTGATTGTTACGAAATTGGAGACAATACATCTGCACAGACAATAGCAGGTTCTCTAAAACTCGGATTTTGGGATGATTTCGAAACAGACAATAGAATCTATTCCAAAGAACAATGGGAAAAAGGACCGACATCAGGACCTAATGCGCCTGTGACTGATAGTGATTTTGCCAATGGAAAATTAATGATTTTTGAAAATAAGAGGTGCGATCTTTATGGAACTGACGGAGCTTCTGAATGGATGTGGGGTGATTTTGTTTTTCGTGCGTTTGTGAGCGAGTCTGCTACAGCAAGCACATCGCAGATGAAAGATGTCGCGTGGATTTTGTTTAGAAATCCTGGAAGCGGGCACAATATTCCATACTCCGGAGATCCTGCTGTTATCCATGCACGACAGGGTACGCTTTCATGGGAGGATGATGAAAAATTTGCCTATTTAGACACCTCGGATCTGGTCGGTAAAGTAGCGTTCATGAAAATAGTTGATATTCTCAACAGTTCTATCGATCCGTATCCACACTATAGATCCATATATAACTTAACTACGGCCGCTTACCCTATAGAGGCAGACAGAATTCAAGCTGCAATAGATGCCAGATATAAGTATGATCGAAATGACAATGGTCAAATCAGAATACTTACACTTTATAAAATGGGTGACAACAACCCTAGTTGGCCGGAGTGGGAAAACTATGATTATGATGTCGTCCAAATTGGATGGGAATGGTTAAAAAAAGATTTGGCATATACCCAAACCAAAACATTTAATATTACCACGGGCAATCACCTTCTGGGAGGAGATTCGAAAGATATAGCCGTTGATGTCTGGACGGGCGCGCCCACCCCTGCTTCCCTCACTAGAAAAATTATAGGAGCAGCCGATTCGGGTAGATTTGTTCTGTATGCCAACAATGTTAACGTAACATGGGATGATATACGAATAATTTCGCCGGACGGTAACCTTGTATCGCAGACAATCGATTCCTTGATTTCCGGCCTTGAAAATTTAGCAGATGGTGTTGAATGGGGTACGATTACCGGTACAGTTACGATTCCCCCGCCACCTGCCAGTGCTGCGTCGGAAACAGTGACGTTCCAGACTATATCGGACAGTGACCCGAATGGGACGACAGATATACAAGTGTTGCGGGTACATCCCGAATATTTCGTTTCTCGCTCTGGCGAACATATTGATTCCCAAAATGGAACTAGTATGCGATATAAAGTCATACTCCAAACAGCCACCGCCGAATTTAAAGAAACCCCCGTCCTCGAAGACGTAACCATAACCTACCTCCCCAAAGTCGCAATCAAATCTTATTCTCTCTCGCAGTAATTCCTTTATTTGTAATTTAATTTGAAGCAGGGACGCGTCACTTCGGGACACTCCAGTTCTGAAAACAAAAAATCTAAAATAATTTGAAAGAAAGCAGCCCGCATTAAGCTTGCAGCTGCTTCCTTGCGGAACGCGGGAACAAGTAAGCGCAAGAAAATAGCCGCCCCATACGTATACATAAGCAGAGGGGCGGCATTTATGCATACCGCATATGTTAGGAATTTTAATAAAAAAGTTGCCCCCTACCCGATTATAAGATATACTTATATTGTAGCGACAATTAGCGCTACATTTAGGAGGTGTTAAATATGAGCCTTGCAACAGCATTATTGAGAGCCCCGAGAGTAGGAGCAAGAGAATTTCGTAATAAGGCTTGCGCCTTTATAAAAAGGGGTAAACTCTGTCTTATAACCGAACATGGAAAACCGGCAGGTGTTTTTATGCCTTATGACGAGGCCTTAGATCTTACAGAATTGCTCGATGAGCTTCACGATAGAAAGCTTTTAAAAACAATCGCAGAAGGCCGAAGAGCAATACGTAGAGGCGTAAAAGGTATAACCCTTGAATATGCTCTAAAGAGGCGGGGAATCCGTGTATAAGGTTAAATTTCCTACTTCATCCATTGAGAGGAAATTTTTTAAAGAGTTGGATGGTATAAGTCCCGAGGCACTTAAAAAAGAGGTGTTAAATGCTGCCCGTTCGCTCGCTCAAAATCCCCGTCCTAAGGGTGAGCCGAAGATCAACCCGCCAATAGAAATATACGATTATCTTGCACGATACCGCTTGCCTGTCGCCAATTGGCGTATTTTATATGATGTAGAGGACAACACTAAAACAGTATGGCTGCTTGCGCTCCGGAAAAGGAATGAGCGTACTTACCGGTAGCTGCTTGTTTCCGGCCCACCAAGTTACTCATGAGCCATCTCGATCTTCCCTAATCTAGCCTGGTGAAAATCACCGGAAATAAATCGAGAGAAAAGCGCTTGACAGAAAGGCAAATATAATGTATACTTTGATACAGAGAGTTGTATAAATATATACAAATAGTTGTATGAGATATATGGAATATGGAATAGATAGAGAAGCCCTATTAAACAGGCTCGCCGCATGGGATGGATTTTTAAAAAGACGCGTCCATTTAATAGCCTGCGGTGGAACGGCCCTGACTCTTTTGGGCCTAAAAGTGTCGACTAAAGACGTTGACTTGCTGATACCCAATATAGATGAATACGAGTATCTCACCGGCATTTTGAAGCAGCTGGGTTACAAGCCGGCAAGCGGGGCGGGATGGAAGACAGATCAGAGATTTATTTTTGATCTCTTCAAGGGGAAGGCAGTACATACTACAGAACTTTTGGAATCGCCATTGGATAAGGGCAATAATATACCCGTTAAAGAATTCAGCAGGATCTATCTGGGGATACTTAATTATTATGACATCATCATAAGCAAGCTGTTTAGGGCAACGACAGTGGATATAGATGACTGCCTTTTGTTAATCAAAAGCAGAAGAAAAGAGCTGGATTTTAAACGATTGGAGAAGCGTTTCAGGGAAACAGCGGCTTTTGATGTTTCGGAGGAGAGGGTTAATAAACATTTTGACAGTTTTGTAAATGTTCTCAGAAAAAAGGGGTTATTGGATGGAAAATGAAAATCTTCTAAAGAGAGTAGGCGCATTAGGATTCCCGCTTTTTAGTCCGGAAGAGGACCATAATGCGAATTTAACACTGGCGGATATGGTCAAATCAAAGGATCTGCGCTTATGGGAGGGTTTTCCTGTCGTATTGGCCAATAGCGCGGAAAAGGGGTTGTTTGATTACGATAAGCTTAATTGGCATTTAAAGGAACCGTTTGACAGATCGCGTTTAGTTTCGCTTATGACGATGTCGCTCGCACTTTATAAATTTTTTAATCTGAAATTCCCGTGGGCAGATAAAGTATATAACTTGCTTGTGAGCAAAAGAAAAAAAGAATACACAGATTTTCTTAGAAATCTCAAAAGCGATAAGAATTTAAATGTCGCGGAACGCGAAGTGTCCCCGCAGCGGCTAAAAACAGTGTTTAGTAGTTATTTTTTGAGTCAGGCGCAGGTGAAGCTGCATGAACTGCTTTCTGTTAAGGATGAGTTAAGTCTCGAATATTCATTGTCACAAGTTTTTTCCGCCAAACAGAAGGAGTTATTTTTGAAAAAGCTTAGGCGGGAAAAGATGACCAAGACCGAGAAAGAATATTTTTCAAGAGCAGTTAAGAAAAAAGTTTTGGCATTGGCAAATCCGGAATTACACCGCTTAGCCCAAAAACTGCTGGAATAAAGGTACCCGCTCCATACTCTGCGGAAATCCTGCAAATATTTCACGCTCGCCATTGACAAAGTAAGAATACACAGGTATACTTTGTTATAAGTAAGAGTAAGTAAGTTTATAGGTGTAAAACGATGTTAATTATTAAATAAGGTAGTCCCTTGAACGCTTCTATTCGGCGCGTTCTCGGGATAAATTCGACCATATAACTTACGTCACAATCGAGCAATATTAAGGTTCCGTAAGTTATGGTCTCATTTAGAGGCATATATGCCGCAACTGATGAGCATAGAGGAACTGGCTACTTATCTGAAGCTCGAGAAGCAGACGATCTATAACTGGCTTCACGAGAAGAAGATCAGCGGGATAAAAGTCGGCCACGTCTGGCGCTTTGACAGAAGCGCCATTGATAGTTGGCTTAAGTCTCAGACGGTAAATGCCGTCCCCGTTGGCAAGGGTAAGTCCAAGTCTAAACGTGCTAGAAGCATTAAAAAAAGCTAATATAGGGGCAAGATAACCCGTGATGTTTAATTTTCGAAACAAAAGATATTTCGGGCTGGATTTAGGCGAAAGCGCCATAAAGCTCATCGAGGTAAAAAAGACAAGAGATGGTTTTCGCTTAGCGAGGGGCCGGCTTGTAGAGCTGAATCTGGATCCTTTGTTTGACGACGCGGAAAAACGAAACGCCGTAGTAAGAGAGAAATTGAAAGAACTCTTGGCGAAAGAGGGAATAACTTCCGGTGTAGTCGCGATTTCCATCCCGAGCCAGTCCGTCTTCACACGTTTTTTACGCGTTCCTAAGATAGCGAAGGGCAAAATAGAGCAGATCATTCAATACGAGGCGCAGCTGCAGGTGCCTTTTCCCATCAACGAAGTCATATGGAGTTATGGTGTATTTGAAACATACGACAGCCCCGAGACCGATGTCATATTGGTCGCGGTCAAGAAGGATATCGTAGAAGAAAAGCTGAACATCCTTCGCGACATGCCCCTTGAAGTAGATTTTGTGGAAGTGTCGTATTTTTCCATTTTCAACGCGATCGATTTTGTCGGCGACATAAAGGATAAGCTTATACTGGATATAGGCGCCAAGAATACAAATATCATCATAGTCGAAGAGCACAAAATATGGACAAGGAGTATTCTCATAGGCGGTAACGATCTAACCAAGGCAATAGCATCTCAGCTGAAGATAAGCTTCAAAGAAGCCGAGGCCATTAAGCGTAAAGAGGGCATCATCGCCTCGGACGAGCAGGAGCGTTCCCGATCGCCGCATGCCGCGGAGATCTCCGACGCGATAAACCCGGTTTTGGTGGAGATGATAGCCGATATATCAAAGTCGATCGGTTATTACAAGTCGCAGTTCGGGGAGACAAAAGTAATAAAGGAGGTCCTTCTTACGGGCGGCAGCTCAAGGATCAAAAATATAGACAGATTCATAAAAGAAAATCTGGATATACCAACGAAGTCTTTTAATATTTTCGAAAAGATAAAAAGCGATGTGGATTTCTCACTTAGCGAGAGTTTTTTGGGTCGGATGGATGCCGCGATAGGGCTGGCGCTTAAGACGGTGACGCCGCTTTATACAAAGACCAACCTTCTTCCGCGGGAGATATTAAAAGCTAAAGGGTTTGAGAAAAAGAGATGGTACATCTTCGGCTCTTTGTTTGTAGGCATATTGATTTTAGCCTCCTTAACCAATTTTGTAATATGGCGCGACAAACATAAAACCGCGAACCTCATAAAAGCTTCGGCCCTTATAGAGAGGTACGCCAGTTTCAACAAGGCGATAGAAGCCCTTCAGGGGGAGGTGTCCGGCCTTAAATCGCGGCTGGAATTTATAGAAAATGTTACAGAAAGAAGAAAAGAGGGGATAACGGTCTTGGTCGAGATTACCAAACTTATACCCGACAATCTCTGGCTTACCGAAATAACCGAGGAAGGGTCGGTTGTGACAGTAAAGGGAAAGACCGAGGGGACATTCGAAAATATAAATACCTTCAAAGACATGCTTATCAAGTCAGGGTACTTCAAAGAGGTGACAGTCGAATCGGCAAATGTCCTTAAGGACAAAGAGGGCATCGAAGACGTGAGAGTTTTTACGATTAAAATTGTTATGCCATCAGCGAAGCCAGGAAAGGAAGAATAGAATAATGGTATTAAGAAGGAACCTGTTATCCATAATAGTAATTTCGGTACTTGCGGGCGCATTGTTATTTCTCACTATTATGCTTGGTCTGGCTATAATCAAAGAAGCAAAAACCAAGAAAGTGATTGCGGCCAAGAGTGTTGCAATAGACAACTTTGCAAAAAAGAGCAGGATGCCGCTTACGGAAGAATCTATATCATTCCTTGCGGATGAGCGCAATAAACTTAAAAGCGCATATAGCAGATTAAAACTCGCCCTTACCTCGCCTCTTGCCGAAGACGTGCCTCGGGAGAGTATGGATTCGCTGCAGTTTAAAGAGCGCTTGATACAGACGCAGAAAAAACTTAGAGAAGAGGCAAAAGAGTTTTCTCTTTCTTTGCCGGATTCGCTCGGATTTACAAAATATGAAACCGAATTATCGACGCGCGGGGAGATTCCGGCCCTGTGGAGGCGCCTTAAGGTATTGGAGGAGCTTATATATCTCATGACGCTTTCGGAGGTAGTGTCGCTTAATGAAATAAGCTTTATAGGCGACGACCCTGCTAAAGAGGCGGCACAGCCGGTACCGGCGGAGCATGTCCTCGCGGGAATGCCTGTGGATAAAGCAGCGGCCCAGCCCGCGCAAAGCGAAAATTTTTATGACGAAGTAAAGGTCTCATTTAAAATAACCTGCACCTATTCCGGTTTGATCAAGTTTTTATACAAGATGAGAGCGTCTCCTTTTATATTTATCGTGGATGATTTGGATATTACCAGGGCCAAAGATACTCTCGATAAGGACGAAGCAGCGGAAAGTATGCTGCAGGCAAATTTTTTGGCAAAGGCGGAGATAATAAGATAATCCTATGAGATTTCCAAAGATACAGGATTTGCTAAAAAAGATAACAGACATCCTCCCTAAAAAAGATGTCGAAAAGATCGCTTTAAAAATACTTGTAGCGATTTGGATAATAGTTACTATTTCTACATTTGGGCTTCGTTTTGCCAAAGATGAAGGCGACGACATAGAAAAAAAGATTTCTGACGCTGCTACGAAAGTGCCTATATCTCCCTCGGTAAATCAGGGGGATATGAAAAAATATGAGAAGCTGATCAATCTGTCGCAGTATCCGGAGCCTATGAGTGAATATGACCTGAAACGGAGGCGCGACCCGTTTTCTAAGTATGTTGAGGAGGCAGCCCAGATAGGGGCGCAGCCCACAGAGCATGATTTTACGCTTAAGACGATAGGCCGCGTACCGCTGCCGGTTGTTTATAGGGGGTTTATAGAATTGCCCAATAAATTAATAGGCCAGATCAACTGGAAAGACTCAACCAGGTTTGTTGAAAAGGGCTCATCGCTCAACGGCTATAAAATCCTGACGATAAGCAAGGAAAAGATAGGTGCCGTGGACGAGCAAGGGGTGAAGTGGGATTTCGTTCTAAATAAGCCGGTACCGAGCGATAAATTAAACGCTGTTTTGTACGACAAGATTTCCAAAAAAACTTACACAGTTGAAGCCTCAAGCGTTATTGACGGTTATAAAGTGATTGACATTCAGCCCGATTGTGTTATATTACTTTCAAAGGGCTCAGAGATAAAATTAACCGAACAATAATAAGATAATATCACAGATACGGAGAATTTTATGCATAAAACGAATTTATCAAAGAGTATCGTGCGGTTTTTCTGCATAGCCCTTGCCTTTTTATTCCTCACGCAAGTCAGTGTGATCGCCGCTCCAGACGCAAAACGCGCCGCGGAACTGATGGTTTCCGAAAAAAAGATAGAGAAGGAAAAAGAGAAGGTCCTTATAAAATATTTCATAGGCGAAGGAAACAGGCTTTTTGCGGGCGAAGATTACGACAGGGCCGCCGAGCAGTACACGCGTGCGCTGGAAGTGGATCCTAATAGTTATGAAGCCAAAAACGGCCTCAGAAATATACAGAAAAAGCTGGGCGAGCGCCGGCGCATAGAATCGCCGGCGGGGATGTCAAAAAAGCTTTTTAAGAGCGGCCAGGGAAAATACAGTGCTGCTGATTATGAAAGCGCGATGGAGGATTTTCAAAATGCCCTTATATTAGATTACGAAAACAGGGATATACTCGAGTGGCTTAAAAAGACCCGTCGCCGCATGACTTTAGACAAGGCAAAAACCGAAGACTTTGATCTCGAGAAGGATATTAATGTGGCGACTAAGGAGAAAGGCGTCGAGGAAAAAAGGGCGATGCTTGAAGTGGAGAGGGCATATCAACCGCCTAAGAAGCCTGAGCGAAAGCCTGTCGAAATAGAAGAAATAATATCGCCGGAGGCGGCGCAGGAGGAAAAGGCCCGGCGGGAATTGCTTGATAGATTGAAAAAGAAGATGGTCCCGGCAGTCAGCCTTACCGACGCCGATATACGCGACGTGATACGCCAGCTTATGGAAATTACAAATGTTACCATCGTCATAGATGAAGGCGCATTGGCAAAGGTCGGCGGAGGAAGCCCCATGAAGATAACATTCAGCACGGTGAATGAGATGCCGCTATTGGAAGTGCTGAATATCGCTTTAAGAGCTACGGAGCTGGGATACAGGATCGAGCCGAATTATATCTGGATATCGACTCCGGAGAAACTCGCAAAAGAAGACGTGATTACGAGGACCTACAGATTAAAATACGGCGTAAGGCGCGTGCGTAAAGTCGAGCTTAAAGAATTTGAGACCAAATCGTCGAGCGGCGGCTCGCAGTAGTTCGGAGTAAAAATATGCGCGTTATAAAGACCGTCATACTTCTAATAATTTCGGTAATCGTACTTCCTTTTTGGGCTCTTGGTCAGAGTGCTGCCCCTGAATTTCAGCTTTCCATAGAGGAGTATCTGAACAATGCCCTTCCGCCGCAAGAAGGCCGTATTATCAATTTTAGCGATATAACAGGCATATTGACGGTTACGGATACGCCTTCCAATCAACAGCTTATACAGAAGCTCGTCACGCAGTTTGATATAGGCCCGAAACAGATACTTATAGAAGCGCGATTTGTGGAGATCGAATTTGAAGATCTGGACGAACTCGGGATCGAGTGGTTTTTATATGAAGCGGGCGATGTCAATATAAACTCCGGCGGCGCAAATGCTCAATATCAGAATA
>JAHIPI010000067.1 GCA_018894435.1 Candidatus Omnitrophota bacterium
CACCTCACCACTCCATATCTTACAGCGGCCTAATAGGCCGCAGTAATCCGTCGGCCCCCGGTGAAATAACCCTTGCGCATAACGGAGTGCTTTTTCTTGATGAATTTCCGGAATTCCACAGGGATATACTCGCTATGCTGCGTCAGCCCATGGAAGACGGTTTCATTAATATATCGCGAAGTTCCGGATCTATCAGCTACCCTTCCCGCTTCACGCTTGTAGCTGCCCTTAACCCCTGCGTCTGCGGCTATTTTGGCCATCCCAAAAAAGAGTGCCACTGCACCGTACCTATGATCCAGCGCTATATATCTAAAATTTCGGGGCCTCTCTTGGACCGCATAGATATACATCTTGAAGTCCCGCCGCTCAATTATAAACAATTGTCCGAAAATAAAGCCGCGGAGACCTCGAGAGACATCAAAAAAAGGGTTATCCGCGCGCGAGCGATACAGAATAAGCGCTACAAGAATAAGATCCAGCGCGTCAATGCGCTATTAACTCCGAGAGAAATGCAGAAACACTGCACACTAACAAACGAAGCGAGAGAATTGCTTAAACTCGCCATAACAGAGCTGAATCTAAGCGGCAGGGCATATGACAAGGTATTGAAGATCGCGAGAACCATAACGGACTTGGCGGGTGAGGTAGAAATAGGCGCTAGTCATATCGCTGAGGCGATCGGCTACCGTTCGCTCGACCGCCGCATGTGGCTTTCTTTCTAACCAGGTTAGAATTAGGGGGATTAGAAATGGCTATTACAATTACACACGGAAAACGTGAACGGTTCAATTATAAAGGCGCTATACACCATATAACAAGCAAATGTAATAATGGTAAAACTGCGTTTGTAAATAAAACTGATTTTGAAAAATATATTTCAACAGTTAGACAGTGTAAAAGTGAGCATGGCTTTCTATTGCATGATTATACTATGATGCCCAATCACACTCACTTGATAATACGATTGGAACTAACTATTAATATATCTAAAATTATGCAAGCTATAAATAGATGGTACGCAAGATGGTATAATGAGTATCACAAAATAAAGGGCCATTTCTGGGAAGATAGGTTTTATGCGGAACTTATAAAAGATGACCAGCAGTTATTGGCTGTAATGAGATATATCGATTTAAATCCTGTGAGAGCAAAATTGTGCAACCACCCTGCGGACTGGAAACATTCCGGCGCAGGATTTTATCTCAATGGTGCGGAAAATAGCTTAATAGATGTTCCGGATACTTATATGGCTTTAGGCGATGACTGGCAAGAAAGACGCAAGACTTACGCTTCCATCTTCCCTTTTAATCTGGCAAATCTAACCAGGTTAGAATAAGTGGTTTTATTCTTTCCAGAGGCCGCGATTGTTGTCTCTGGCTTCTTGTTGGAGTTCCAGGAATAAATCCTGATATTTGACATTGGGCGGGATGGACAGTATCTGGGCATAACCGGCTTTTATTATCTCGGCGTTCAGCATGCGGCCGTCGGGCAGGTACACATAGGCTAACAGCCGGTTATATCGGTCTCTTTTCTCGACATCAAATTCAAGCCGCACATACTTTTTTGAAGCGAGGCTGTTTGTGAAGCGCGAGGCCTTTTTACCCATATTTATCAGCGTTACAGCATCCTTATCCGTTTTTTTGAGGTCACGTTTAAGCTTGGCGTTCTGCTTACTTTCCGGAGTATCTATGCCTACTAATCTTACCTTTTCGCCGTTTTCCAGTTTTAAAGTATCCCCGTCTATAACATAAGTTACTAATACTTTGTTGTAATCATAGGAGGGCTCAAAAGGTACGCTGAGTTCGAGCTCCTGGTCGCTATAAAAAACACCTCCGGCGAATGCAAAAGATGAGCATAATAAGAAAATTGCCGCAATGACTATTTTTTTCGCCATTATTCTACTTTTATCGCCTCTACCGGGCATTCGCTCGCAACCTGCTTCAGGTCGCAATCGCAGGATTTGTCGCTTTTTACAACCGCTAGATTGTCGCTTCCCATCTCGAAGACTTCCGGACAACCGGCTGCGCATAAGCCGCACCCCGTGCACAATGACGCATCTATTGTTATCTTAGCCACTCCTACCTCCCATTTGAACTATTCTACTGCTATCTCTTCTAAAACTTTGAAATTATCCTGAAAACATACATCTGTAACGAGTTTTGGTATCTTAATCTGGCCGTCATGCGAGCCCTGCTGCACCTTCCTTGATCTATATTCCTCAAAAGTGCCCTGCGGCACCACTTTCAAGACCGGACTGCCGAGGCGCTGCGAGCGCCGCTTTGTATCATACTCAACATTAAGCCTTATAAGCTGATTCTCTATATTTTTAAGCAGCGAAACCTTACCTTCGCGGGACAACTCATTCATAAATTCTACTATAAAAGCGTACCTCGGGATTGCCTGCCATTCTACGCAGGCGGAGAAAAACTGGAGATTCGCCCCAATGAGCCCCGCGGCCTTGTTTACCGCTTCATCTATCTGTATTTCGTAAATCTTCTCCCCTGTTACCGACGAGACTATGGAGCCTTTCTGTACGAATTCTATTACGGGGGTATTCTTATAAAAACCCGACACCCGTATGATATCATCTATATTATAGCGATATAGCCCGCCGGGCGTCGTCAGTATTATGTAATATTCCTTACCCACATCAAGCTGATGCGAAAGCAAAAACCTCTTATCCTTTTTGTCCATTTCGTTGCGCGGGATGAATTCGTAAAAATTGCTGGTTATGGCCAGCGCTCCGCCGCAGCCGGAATCGCACATAGGAATGGAGACGCGCGCTTCGCTTGAAAGATACCCGAAATCCCTTATCGCGGTATTGGGCCCGAAATATTTCGAAAGATATGAAATGTAAACGCCTACGCTCCCGCCTTTCCAGCATTCTATAAGTTTCAGATTCGGCCATATGTCCATGGGTAGCAGCTCACCGTTCCGCTTCCTTGCTAACTCCGAAAGCTCGTCGGCCCTTTTGGGGTTAGGCGTTAGGCGGGCTTCTATCTTTTCCCTTATTTCGCAGCAGACATTCAACTTCTCGTTAAGGGTCCCTAGCCTTATATCCTCTATTATCTGGGCGCCTACTTTTTCCATCCTCTGGCATAATAAAAGTATGGTGCTCGGGTTTAACGTCGCGATCGTGGAAATATTTTCTTCTGCGGCTATCCTCAGTATGCAATAATATTTTGACTCGTAATCGGGTATTTCAAATACTTCGTAAGGTATGGCGTAAAGATTCCTCACGGCTTGCGGCAGATTCCTGTATGCATGGCCGGATTCCGCGCCGAAAGGTATTTTGCTGATAGTAAATCCTTCTTTTTCGGGGCTTACTATGGCAAGTATTTTGCCATCCAGAAGCCCCGGATGGTCACGTAAGGCATAATAAGCCCAAAGATCCATTACATCTTTTTTCTTCCTTCGTGAATATTCCGTAACAGGTATATGCTTAGGCTTCCCCATGGTGCCGCTTGTTACGCCAAAAAGTGTGACCTTATCGGCGGTCAATACATTTTTCTCGCCCCGCATCAGGCAGTCTACGTAAGGGCGCAGCGTTTCGTAGTCGTTTAGCGGTACGCGCGAGCGATAATCATCTATCGAGCGTATATCTCGAAAACCATGCTCCCTGCCATACCTGGTGTTCTTATGACGGCTTAGAAATCCAGCCAATACCTTCTTTTGGCTCGTGAAAGGGTCTTTCAAAGCCCGCTCGAACATATACGCCTTTAAACCATACGCCTTAACTGCTAATGAGGCTATATTCATTTATATTGTCTCCGGATATAATTCTTCTACTACTTGATTATGGCTTCATTCGTGACATACTTCTTTAGGCGCGGCTCATCAACCGTAATCCCAAGCCCGTTGCCGCATAAAAGGCCTGCGCGGCCGCCGTAACCAAACCCGACGTCCTCTTTGATAACATCTTCCAGCAGTAAAAATTTGGCGTACGAGCCTTCTAGGTATTTTATTCCTTTTACGCACGAGGCAAAGTGCCTGCCCGCGGCTGACAAAACACCCGATTCGCCTACCTGACAACCCAACTGATAAGAGATGCCCGACTCTTGGGCAAGTTTTGCTATGTTTAGCGAATTGATCAACCCGCCGCATTTTGATATGCGTATATTAAACATTTTGCAGGCCTTCTCTTCTATAAGTTTCTTTGCGTCATCCAGCGTGCAAAGCGACTCATCCGCCATGACGGGCTCGCGTATCGCATTGCTGACTTTCTTAAGAGAAGCTATATCTCCTTTTTTAACGGGTTGCTCTATCAGGCTAAAATTATACCTTCTCATGGCCGAAAGCCGCTCTATGGCCTCATCCGCGCCCCAAGTGCAATTCGCGTCGAGCCTCAAATTAATATCTCTTCCGCCGAGCGCCCGAACAACCTTTAGCCTGCCTATATCACGATCGTCCCCTACTTTTATCTTTATATCTTTAAATCCATATAACTTGAATTTTAATGCCGAAATACCGGCTTTGAGGGGTGGGACGCTTCCGATTGCCGCGCTATACCTGAGATCATTTACGAGTACCGCTCCCAATGCCTTACTTACAGAGCATTTAAAGACGCGGCCGGCCAAATCCAGCAAAGCAAGTTCAATAGCAGCGCAGCTGGCGCCTTTCAAATCGCCGAAAGAGCTGCCGCAAAAATCTACGACATCCCCAAAAGAATCAAAAGTCTTGCCTAAAAGAGCGCCGGGCAGTAAAGTCTTTAATGAGTCTATTACGGAGGACTGGTCTTCGCCGGTTACGTATCGGCGCGGCAGGGATTCCCCGAAACCGCTAACGCCATTTTCGCTTTCAGCTTTCACAAAAATACTTTCGGAACTCTTCCGGCTCTTTGAGGCATGCCCAAATTTCATCCTGAAGGGTATGTCGACCGCGTATATATCAATTTTTGATACTTTGAACTGCAAGTGGCACTTTCCTTTTCTTTATCCAGCCGCTTATCGCATCTAAAATGGGTGACGTGTCCTCTTCAAAGGGCATTACATGATGGAAATTCGTAAATGTCTTTATGGTCTTATCTTCCGCCGGCAGCGAATCAAACCAGTTATGAATTTTTCTGTTATCCACTATTTCGTCATGGCCGGCAAGAAGCACAAGTACGGGTAAGAAAAGTTCGTTTGATTTGAACGCAAAGTCGTTTTCCATCCGGAGGATCTCTTTGAAGAAACGGCATGTCAATGAGCCGAGCCGCATCTTATCGCTTCTTATGAAATCCAGATACCTACTGTTATCAGTGAACATGCGATCTTTTATAGGTATCTTGAAATATGCCTTCGGGTAAACAAGCGAACATGCTCTTGCCGCAATTTTCGGGCCGGCCTTAAAATCCACCTTTCTATAGATCGCCGGCGACAACAAAATAAGGCCGTCTGGATTGGAATGTCTATTTATAGAATAATTTACCGCCAAGAAAGCGCCCCAGCATATACCCATTATATAAACCCTTTTTGCCGGGTTTTCTTTTTTTACAAAACTGACAGCATCTTCAATATCGTCCAAAAATATATTATAATCCTTTATATCGCCTCTATTTTCGTAATTAAGCCCGGAGCCCCTCCTGTCTAT
This sequence comes from Candidatus Omnitrophota bacterium, assembly GCA_018894435.1. Taxonomy (NCBI): domain Bacteria; kingdom Pseudomonadati; phylum Candidatus Omnitrophota; species Candidatus Omnitrophota bacterium. The sequence goes on from JAHIPI010000067.1 coordinate 5,572, forward strand.
TCCGTATAACGTGAAGCCGCTTTCGGCAAGCTGGGAAGCGAATGAGGAAAACCATCCGGAGTTGGACTCGATGCCGTGAAGATAGACGATGACGTCATCCGGCCCGGGCCATTTCCTGAAATTGAGCATCTTTCCGTCTCTGGCGGCGTATTGGCCTAACGACTCTTTCATCAGCGCACCCACTTTAATACGTTGTCTCGCATTCTTTGCGGCGCGGCTGCATCGCCTGCTGCCGGTGTATAGCCAAAAACTAAGGCAGCATGTATTTTATACTGCGGGGGCAGTCCGAGCAACTCTCTCCCTTGCTTACTCATAGCAAGCATATCTGCCCTTCCTATAAAGCAGCTGCCTATACCCACGGAATTTGCATACAGCATCATATTTTCGGCCGCCAGTGAACAATCTTTTACCGCATATCGGCCCGCTTTCTTCTCGGCTGCTATTAAAATCAGAAGCGGAGCGCCGTAAAAGACGGTGTCTCCGCCTCCTGAAAGCGTCTTTTGGATGGCTGCCACTACGCGCGGATCGCGTAATTCGGGCTGGATAATGCTAAGTAAAGGTAGAAGGCGGGCAATCTTTTCGGTTATGCTGCGGATAATGCCGGATAAACGCAGAATTATTTCTTTATTTGATACAACTATGAATCTCGACGGTTGTTTATTAAGGGCGCTGGGAGCATATCTCGCCGCTTCCAGCATATCCTCTATTATCTCTTCCGGAATGGGCTTATCGACAAAAGCCCTTCTTGACCGACGACTCTTGATGTTCGCCATTATCTCGTTCATGGTTGCACCATCTATAATACATTTTCGGGGACACTCTCCTTGAGAATCACTGCTTATAAGCGACGGAGGGTGTCCCCATATTGTCTTTTTCGCAGTCTATAGTCTTATGGTCCAGCTGCAAGCGCTTTTGGTGCATTTCGCTATGAGTTAAGGGTCTTTTCAAGCCCTTCTCGGATGGTTATCTTGGAGTCGTAACCCAGGTCTCTCATGGTCTTTGAGATATCAAAGTCAAGATTAAGACTTGCGACTTTTATGCGGGCTTTGGTCAGAAAAGGCGGTGTCTGGCTCTTTGTCAATCTTCCATAAAATTCTAATGAATCGGCAATAAGCCTGGCCAGAGGTGTAGGTATAGATTTGTTCGGCCTCTTTATGCCGCGTATATCGGAAATCATATAAACAAAATCGCGCATCGTAACTTTGTCTTTATTGGTAACGTTATATTTCTGGCCGATGGCCTTTTCATTGATGCCCGCTTCTATCAAAACGTCGATAAGATTATCGATATAAACCAGGTTCATAATATTGTTGCCGCTTCCCAAAAAGGCAAACTTGTTATCATCGAGAAGCTTTAACATCCTTGGCAGAAACCGTCTGTCCCTTAAGCCAAAGACAAAGCCGGGCCTTACTATGACGATGGGAAGCCCTTTTCGGCGATGGTAATCCATCACTATCTTTTCCGATTCTATCTTAGTATCGGAATATATATCGCCCGTCATGGTATACGGGGCTTCGGGTGGCGTACTATAATGGTGCCTCATGCCCAATACGGCAAGGCTGCTTACATGAACAAACCGCTTAACGCCCGCGGCCATACTTGCATCCAAAAGGTTTTTCGTGCCGCTTATATTGATTTTGCCGGCTTCTTCCTTAGACAGCCATTCGCCTACCATGGCCGCGCAATGATATACGATATCAACGCCCTCTAGCGCCTTCTTTAATCCCGCCGGATCGTTCATATCCGTCATTACTATCTCGGCATTCAGCTTTGAAAGGCCCTCTGTCTCGCTTGTTTCACGTGCGAGGCATCGCAACTTATGGCCTTTTGACGCCAATCTTTCGGCAAGATGGCTTCCTATGAACCCCGTAGCACCTGTGATAAAAATCAACATACTTCCTCCCTATCTGCGCTCAGGCGGGCTTGTCCGCCTTAGGCGGGCCTGTCCGCCTTAGGCGGGCTTTTTGGCTACCCCCATAGTGAAAAGCAACGGTATGCAGGGGTTGAAAATTTCCTGTGTTACATTTTTAAAGCCGGATTCTTCTAAAATGCGGGCAAATTGACTGCTGTGAAGGTGGTGGACATCCCCTTCATGGGCCTTTACAATGACATCAAAAATGACTCTTCCTAAAAGATTGTCCTTGCAGCCATCTATTATCATAATTTTGCCTTTATTTTTAAGAATACGGTGCATCTCCCTCACAGCCTTCTTTTTGTGGGGGTAATGGTGAAAAGAGTGCGAGCATGTCAGGTAATCAAACTGGTTGTCTTCGTATGGCATATGCTCCACATCGGCTACTCTAAAATCTATTTCGCCGTTAAACTTAGCTTTGGCCGCGCGTATCATATCTGACGAAATATCAAGGCCGTATACACTGGCGTCCTTTTTATAACTTTTAAGTTTCATCGCAAACTCACCGGTACCGCAGCCTACATCCAAAATATTTATATGGCGCGAATCGTGCACTATATTGCTTATAAACATATTGTGAGACCTGCGGAATATAAGAAACTGGAGCAGGCTTCTATCATATTTTTTGGACCAGTCGTCAAAACGTTTTGAAGATTTGCTCTTTATATCCTTGCTTTTTCTCATAAATGCTGCGCGTATATCCACTTTCCCTCCGAACCGAGTATTTTAAATCACCGCTTGCCGCGCTTAAAGCTTTACGCACGTAAGCGTCTTTGCCACTCCTTCTATTTTTAAAATTCTGCTTACTACGATATTGCCGAGCATATCCATGCTGTCGGCTTCTATTTCCGCTATACAATCATAGGGCCCTATCACCGCATCGGCATTCTTTACTTCCCTTATTTCTCTAAGCTGTAACATGGTGCTGGATAAA
>JAHIPI010000068.1 GCA_018894435.1 Candidatus Omnitrophota bacterium
ACCGCGACTGCTGGCACGTAGTTTGTAGGTGCTTATTCTCCCCCGCTCGATGCGGGGATAAAAGAGGTTTACATACCGAAATACTTCATCCCTCACGCGGTGTCGCTCGGTCAGGCTTTCGCCCATTGCCGAATATTCCCAGTTGCTGCCATCCGTAGATGTATGCTCCGTATCTCAGTAGCATTGTGGCTGACCAACCTCTCAGTCCAGCTACCCGTCAAAAGCCTTGGTGAGCCGTTACCTCACCAACTAGCTGATAGGACGCAGGCCCCTCTCCAAATGGTAGCTTATAAATAGAGGCTTCCTTTTACCACAGTCCTTATGAACCGTGGTCTTATCCGGTATTAGCCTCGCTTTCGCAAAGTTATCCCGGTTTCGGAGGTAGGTTACCCACGTGTTACTCGCCCTTTTGCCACTATGCCTTGCGGCATCGTTCGACTTGCATGCCTAATCCACGCCGCCAGCGTTCGTTCTGAGCCAGAATCAAACTCTCCAATAAAAACACCTTTAATTCTGCTCGTTTTACGACCTTGGTTATCCAATTTTTTCAAAGAGCGTTGCACTGAAATAGACAAAAAAATAGCATCGCCGTGGCGATACTATTGAATACGCCTTAAACTACCACGACAGATTATACTACCCGAATTTATCAATACCCTTAATCAAAAAAACCTCTTTTTTCAAGGGGTATACAATTTCTTTAGGTAGGGCATATTATACACGAAGCGTTACTTTTGTCAAGCAAATTTTAGACTTTTTTTATTTTTTCTTAAGGAGCAATTTTATAAACTTCCTGCCTACTTTTATTACCCCCTCTTTCGGCTTAATATTCGGGTCAGAAACCTTCTTGCCATCAATAGTTACACCGCCCTGTTCTATAAGCCTTTTTGCAGCAGAAGCAGAAGCAGCCATGCCAGAATCTAGCATAATATGCGGAAGCGTCTTCTCCTCTTTCCCTACTTCAAACCAAGGTATGTCCTTTGGGAGCTCTTTCTGCTTAAAAACTCGTTCAAAATCTTCTTCTTCTTTTCCTGCTTGCGCTGAGTCGTAATATTGCGCCACTATACTTTTAGCCAGGTTTGATTTTGCCCCTTTGGGATGCAACTTGCCGCTAGTCACATCTTTTTTAATCACCTCTACGTCTTCATCCGTCAGTAGCTCATAATACTTATACATAAGCTCGTCGGAGATTGACATTAATTTGCCGAATATCTCCTTCGCCGGCTCGTTTATGCCAACATAATTTCCGAGTGACTTCGACATCTTCTGGACACCGTCAAGCCCTTCAAGGAGCGGCATCGTAATTACTACCTGCGATTCCTGACCATATGCCCGCTGAATATCTCTCCCCACGAGTAGATTGAACTTTTGGTCGGTTCCGCCGAGCTCGATATCAGCTTTAAGCGCGACAGAATCATACCCCTGTAAAAGAGGATATAGAAACTCAAGCATGGTAATGGTCTTTTGCTGTTTATATCTGTTAGCAAAATCATCTCTTTCCAGTGTACGCTGGACAGAATAATTGGACATAAGTGCCGCGACATCCCGCGCCGTCATCTTATCAAGCCATTCACTGTTAAAACGTACTTTCAGTTTTTTGATATCCAATATTTTAGAAATTTGCTTTTTGTAGGTTTCGGCGTTTTTGGCCGCTTCTTCCCCTGTGAGTCGGGGCCTTGTCTTTGATTCTCCGCTGGGGTCGCCTATCATTGCTGTATAATCGCCAATAAGAAACACAACCTCGTGTCCCAACTCCTGAAAGTGCCTCATCTTGCGCAAAAGGACGGTGTGTCCTAAATGAATATCCGGCGCAGTGGGATCAAAGCCTGCCTTAATTACAAGCGGCTTGCCTTTCGCCAGCTTTACCTTTAGCTCTTTTTCCTGAATTATCTCAACCGCGCCGCGCTTAATGAGGATTAATTGCTCTTCGCTATTTTTCATCCTGATATCCCCTGTTTGAAGTTATTGTAGCAAAAGAATACAACCTTGTCAAACTCTTAATCATGTGGTAATATTGAAGCATGAAGAAAAATGCTTTCACGCTGATAGAATTACTGGTCGTTATCGTGATTATAGGCGTTATCGCGGCGCTATTAGTGCCGGCTTTAGGCAGGGCGCGGGAGGGCGCGCGTAGGGGGCAATGCGCCAATAATCTGCGCCAAATCGGCATGGGTATGTCGATGTATCTTGACGAACATAATTTCAAATTCCCTCCTATTTTTATTATCGGAGGTCCAAATTGGTGGTATACCTGCCTAGACCCATATCTTGACAATCGCAACGTCTGGAAGTGTCCCAATTATAAATATCACAATTACGCCTCCTACAATTACTTTTCCTACGGCTTTAACTACTGGGGATTAAATATTCTTTCGGGTGGTGAGTGGACGGGCAAAGATATAAATACCGTACAAAATTCTGCGCAATGCATAATGGTGGCAGATACCTACCCGCGACCAGGTAATCAGGCATACTGTTATGTTTACAAAAACTATATTGGTTATAGGCACTCAAACGGCACAAACGTTCTTTTCGTTGACGGCCATACAGGATGGTACCGTACCTATCCCCAAGCTCAGTCGCAAATACCTTGGAGCACCGACCCGATAAGTCGACAGTGGTGGAATTATTAATGAATAAAAAAGCTTTTACCCTGATCGAGCTCCTCGTCGTCATCGCCATAATCGGCGTGATTGCGGCGTTACTTGTGCCGGCTTTCGGTAAAGCGCGCGAGAGTGCCCGCTGCGCTTTGTGCGCGAATAACCTTCGCCAAATCGGAGTGGGTTTTCATATTTATCTTGATGAACATGAAGATACTTTTCCTGCAGGAAATTCATTGGTGGATATAGGGAATAACTGCGTGGTGACCGTTAAAGACTGGACTTGGGCGGCAATTAGGTCTCTCGCTTCGTCTCAAGAAGAATTTTATGCGCTTCGAACAACTTTATTATTCTGCCCATCAAGAAGAAAAGAAATTCCTTATTGGACAGAAGAATACATTAAAAAATTCTTTTCTGATTACCCTTTTACAGATCCTTGGTATACGGGATATGGTTATAACGCCTATTTTTTCTACAGCTATCCTCACAAGCGCCTTTCTGATATTGCAAATACATCAGAAACAATTCTAGTCGGCGAGTGCGTAGGAACGCATTATTATTTATTCTACGATCCGCAATGGAACGGTATTTCAGACAGGCATGCTGGTGGCAGTAATATACTTTTTGTCGACGGCCATATCAAATGGTATCTAAAAGATGTTATAATAACTTCGAATTGGTGGTAAATGTTAAAAATATTCTTAAAATTTTCTACGCACAAACAGGCTTTTACATTAATCGAGCTTCTCGTCGTCATCGCCATAATCGGCGTAATTGCGGCGTTACTTGTGCCGGCTCTTGGGAGGGCGCGGGAAAGCGCAAGAACTGCTATGTGTGCAAATAACTTACGGCAGATTGGTCTGGCTATGCATATGTACGCCGATGATAATAATTCCAGCCTGCCGCCTTATGCAATAGGCGCAGATTACTGGTTTGCCACATTTCTTAGTTCTTATCTTGACAACCAATCTGTTTTTAAATGTCCTAACTACAAAAATTATATTTCTTATTCCGCAAACCGGCAGTCTTATGGATATAACTATCACATCAGCAATTACGATATAAATCGTATCCGCACTCCGTCGCAATGTATACTAGTAAGTGCGAGTTCTCAAATTGGTGTTTTTGACGGTATCTATATCATTCGCGTTGCGCCAACGCTCCTTATCCCTATTGCCCGACATAGCGGCGGAGTAAATATATGTTTCGTTGATGGCCATGCAGCATGGTACCACCTTTCCGCTATTCCAACAACTGCAGCTAACCCTATTTGCTATACATGGTGGAATTATCCATAAATAAAAAAATAGGGGGTAGCAATAACTACCCCCTATTAAAACATAGTTACGGTTTTATTTCTTATCTAACGCCAACGCAATCTTGCGCTGGGCGTCGTCGAGCTTAAGAACTTTTACGGCTATCTTATCGCCGACTTTATAGACTGCTTCCATTTCTGCCTGAGTCTTCTCCGCAAGCTCACTCACATGTATAAGCCCTTCCAAGTCATTCTCAAGCTCCACAAATATACCAAAGTTGGTTATTTTCGCGACCTTTCCGGACGTGGCATAACCTTCTTTATATGTCTTCGCTATTTTCTCCCAGGGGTCAGGAATGAGCTGCTTCAGACCAAGCGAAAGTTTTCTTCCTTTTGAGTCCAGAGATAAAACAATTGCTTCTATCTTCTGGCCCTTTTTTAGAACCTCCTTCGGCTGGCTTATCTTTTTTGTCCACGACATCTCAGATATGTGGATAAGACCATCCACGCCTTCTTCAAGTTCCACAAAAGCGCCGTAATCCGTAAGGTTGCGGATCTTGCCTTTTACTTTTGTTCCGACAGGGAATTTCTCCTCAACGTCAATCCAGGGGTCTGCTTCAAGCTGTTTTATCCCCAATGATATCTTCTGGTTATCCTTATCGATGTCAAGGACAACTGTCTCTATTACATCTCCTATCGCTAAAAGCTCGTTAGGATGGCTGTATTTTTTGGTCCACGAAAGTTCCGATATATGCACAAGCCCCTCTATGCCCTTTTCCAGTTCCATAAAAGCGCCATAGGGCATAATATTTACCACCTTGCCCTTGACCTTGGATCCGACAGGATACTTAACATCGACTTCTTTCCATGGGTTGGCCGTCTTCTGCTTCAGCCCCAGCGAAACCCGGTTTGTGTCCTTATTGAAATCCAGGACTACTACTTCGATTTTATCGCCTATGGCGAGCATTTCACTTGGATGCGAAATCCTGCCCCAATTCATGTCCGTTATATGCAAAAGCCCGTCGAGTCCGCCCAGGTCTATGAACGCGCCGAAGTCTGTTATATTCTTCACCACGCCGCTTACTACATGACCTTTTTCTAATACGGACAAAAGCTTATGTTTTGATTCCTCAGCTCGCTGCTGAAGGACATCTTTTCTGGACAAGACTATATTCTTGCGCGGCCTGTTTATTTTGACTATCTTGAATTCCAGTTCCTGGCCTAGAATCTCGTCAAGGTTTGAGTAAGTTTTAAGGCTCACGAGTGATGCCGGTAAAAATGCCTCCATTCCGATATCGACCATAAGCCCGCCTTTTACTTTACGCGAAGGCCTTCCGGTTATTATATCGCCTTCTTTGCAGGTAGAGATTATTCTCTCCCATCCCTGTAACTTATCGGCCTTTTGCTTAGATATGACTATGCACCCATTTTCATTTTCCTTTGAATCCAAAAATACCTCTATTTCATCGCCGATCTTAAGCTTTGAAGGATCCGGAAATTCCGACATCGGGAGTATACCTTCGGATTTATAACCTATATCTACGACCACGTCCTTCAACCGTATCTCTATTATCTTGCCTTTGACTATCTGGCCTTCTTTTATGTCCTTTATAGTCGCTTCATAGAGAAGGGCCATTTCATCTCTCGACATTGAGGCGCTCTGCTCAGGCGTTACCTTCTGGATATCCTCCCCCCCTGCGGTTTCTGATTGTTCTTCTTTTTTCTTCCAAAACATCTTTTGTTACCTGCCTTTCATTTTAGAATTGTCGTAGCTTCTCTACCACTTCGTCTACGATCCATTTCGGGGTCGATGCCCCGCTTACCACTCCTACAGAATTTATGCCTTTAAACCAACTCTTCCTTAACTCTGTTTCTCGCTCTATGTGATAGGCAATAGCACCCACTTTTCTGCATATCCTATAAAGCCGTTTCGTATTTGCGCTATCTTTCCCGCCTATCACGATCACAAGATCATTATGCCGTGCCATTGCCTTAGTTGACTTCTGCCTCATATCAGCATCATGGCAGATCGTGTTAAACACCCTTGCTTCTTTAAATGCCTTTCTCAATATTTCAGCTACGATCAGGCCAAAATCTCCGCTAGCCTGGGTCGTTTGGGCTATAATACCGATTTTCCCGGCTTTTGACTTAAAGTTACTGGCTTCTTCAATATTGCTGATTATTACGGCTTTGTTGCCTGTGAACTTTTTTAGCGAGCGGACCTCGGGATGCCCTTTATCTCCTATAATAATAACTTTATAGCCTTCACGAAAAAGTTTCTCGGCGATCTTTTGCGCATTTTTCACAAATGGGCACGTCGCATCGATTATTTTTATCCTGCTTCCGGCTTCTTTAAGCCGATCCGGATGAATGCCGTGGGAACATATCACAAGACTGCCGCCTTTAATGGTCTTAGGGCTAGCCTTAAGTACCTCGAGGCCCTTTTCCGCAAGGCGCCTCACAACTTCTTTGTTATGTATTATCGCGCCCAGTGAATATACGGGCTTTCTTCCGTTCTTTAACGTGCCTTCGGCTATGGCTATTGCCCGCTTTACCCCAAAACAAAAATCGGAAAAATTTGAAACGCATATCCTCCTTCGCTGAATTGCTCCTCCTTCGCCAAATTGCTTTCGCGCTTGGCTACGGAGGACAGGTTTCGCGTTCAGCTTCGGAGGATTCCGCCTAATCTTCTGCATGCGGGGCTTCATCTTACGCGTCATATTTCTCTTTAAGCAGTTTTATCTCGTTCATTATTTGCCGGCTTACTTCCTTATAGCCTTCATTTTTGCTGACACCGGCCGGCATATGATATACTTTCGACTCGCCGTAATAAACTCTAACAGTATGTCGCGTTATGCCCCGCGCACCCTTAGGGAACGCTATATTCGTTCCTTTGACGTAAACAGGTACGACAGGCAAATTATGTTTGATGGCCAAATACGCCGCACCAGGTTCCGGCTCCAGAAACGAACTCCCGTCTCCACGTGTGCCTTCGGGGAAAATAAATATAGGTTGGCCCTTTTTTATACGGGCTATGACCTCGCGCATCCCCCTAGCCGGAGCATCCCTGTCAATGTTTATGAGATTTAACTTGGGCATGTACCAGCCCCAGAATCTGCCTTCAAACAATTCTTTCTTCCCCATATAATTCATATTGCCTTTAATAAACGCGCCCGCGGCAATAGCGTCAAGATGGCTCACATGATTGCACGCTACCATATAGGAACCTTTTTTCGGCAGATTTTCCATGCCGTAGTGCTTAACGCCGCAAAGTATCCTGACAAGCATTCTGAGAAAAAAACAGGTTATGCCGTAAATCATCTTTTAATTGCCCTGATTCTTTGCAATATACTCTCCGCCACTTCTTCTATGGTCATCTTCGTAGTATCGATTAAAATAGCGTCATCCGCTTTTTTGAGCGGCCCCACGGACCTATTCTCGTCCGATTTGTCCCTCGCTGCCACGTCCTGCTTCACTTCCGCGATCGTTATGCCGGGATCTTTGGCTATAAGCTCTTTATACCGCCTCTTAACTCTTTCGTCTATACTGGCATCAAGGTAGATCTTTATATCAGCGTCCGGAAATACTATCGTTCCTATGTCTCTTCCTTCCAAAACAGCGCCTTTACCCATGGCTGCTTTCCGCTGCAGATTTACCATCTCTTCACGCACACCTTTTATGCCGGCAATATATTTGACATTATTTGTAACAAACGGCGTGCGTATCTCCCCTGAGACATCCTCGCCGTCAAGCTTAACACATAATCTAGAATCCCCGCCTGCCACAAGGCGTATATCCGTCTTCTTCGCCAGATCTATAAGGGCTTTGGGATCGTTGAGGTCTATTTTATTCCTGACAGCCTTAAGAGTAAGCGCGCGGTACATAGCGCCTGTGTCTACATAAATGAGGCCTAATTTTTTTGCGACTTCCTTGGAAACGGTGCTTTTACCGCTTCCGGCCGGCCCGTCAATCGCTACTATCAATTTACTTTCCATACGCAAATTTATCGCGTTTTTTCTTGGCTTCCGATAGGACTATTTTTAGTTTAGGCATATCTTTTGCTTTGATTAGCTTGCCTATGATTTCCAATTGCCTGGAGTATTTTTTTATATCGGCACTGGCGCTGGCGCTATTATCTGTCAAAATCGCAGACCAAAGATCAGGATCGCCGGATGCAATACGAGTAGTGCCTCCAAAACCTGTCGAGGCAAACTTAAGAGACGATTCATCGGCTGCTAAAGAAAGGGCCGCCGCAACCGCATGCGGCAGATGGCTTATATTGCTCACTCTTCTGTCGTGCTCTCTAGGAGATAACTCATATGTTTTAGAGCCTAATTTTTTCCAAAAATCCTTAACCGCCCGTAACGCCGTCCTGTCGGTTTTTCCTGTTTTTGTTATAATGCACGGGGTGCCGCTAAACAGCCTGCTACTCGCCTTATCCACTCCTCGCTGTTCCGAACCTGCCATAGGATGCGTTCCGACAAAACGTGCTTTCGAGCTGACAATTCTTTCGGCATCTCTCACAATGCGGCCCTTGACGCTGGCTACATCTATAACAATGCAATCTTTCTTTAAATTGGGCAGCACTTTTTTTAAGGCGCCGATCACTTTATCCACAGGTGTAGCCAATATCACCATATCGGAATTTATAACCGATTTTTTCAAATCAAGTGTCCCGCCATCTATAGCTTTACGCTTCAGCGCTTTTTTAAGGCTGTCTTTGTGCGCTGTTACGCCTATGATTCGCCCTGCTAATTTATGCTTCTTAGCCGCTAAGCCGATCGAACCGCCTATCAGCCCGACTCCTATTATTGTTATTTGTTTAAATTTCATAATTCTCTGCCCACTGCCTTTGCGACTTTTGCGAGCTCTTTCATCATATCCGCAAATTTCCCCGGTAAAAGCGACTGTGCGCCGTCCGACAATGCCTCTTCCGGATTGGGATGCACTTCTATGATAAGACCGTCAGCCCCTGCAGCTATCGCGGCTTTTGAACAAGGAGAAATCAAGCCCCATTTCCCCGTAGCGTGGCTCGGATCGACTAAGACAGGAAGATGGCTAAGCTGTTTTATAATAGGCACAGCGCTTATATCCAAAGTAAAACGCGTATGCTCTTCAAACGTCCTTATGCCGCGTTCGCATAAAATGACATTGAAATTGCCTTCCGACAATATATACTCAGCCGACATAAGAAGTTCTTTAATGGTGGCCGACATGCCCCTCTTAAGAAGAACCGGCTTCTTTGACTGCCCTACTTCTTTTAGAAGATTAAAATTCTGCATGTTGCGGGCGCCTATCTGGATAAGATCCGCATATTTCTCAACCAGAGGCATATCCCTTACGTCCATAATCTCAGTTACGATAGGAAGCCCCGTTATCTTTTTGGCCTCTTTTAAAAATTTCAACCCCTCTTCGCCGAGTCCCTGGAACGAATAAGGCGAGGTGCGCGGCTTAAAAGCGCCTCCGCGTAAAATAACGGCTCCGGCACTTTTCACATCCTTTGCTATTTTTATGAGAAGTGTCTCGTTCTCCACGGAACACGGCCCGGCCATAACAACTATCTTTTCACCGCCTACTTTGATGCCACCGACATCTACTACAGTGTCTTCTCCCTTGAAATCCCTTGAAACGAGCTTGTAGGGTTTCAATATAGGCATAACCTTTTCAACGCCGGGATATACTTCTAAAGGCTGTATCCTTATTATGTCCTCGTCACCTATCACACCTATAATAGTGCGCTCGACGCCTTTTGAGACCATAGGTTTAAGGCCGAGCTTCTTTACCTTCTCTATAATATGGTTTATCTCTTTTTCTGTGGCATTCGGTCTTAGTACTATTATCATTTTCGACTCCTATGTTAGAAAAGGTCCACTTCTATACCGGACCACTTGCCGCTCAATATCTTTTTAAGGCCTTTGATAAATTTTTTATTTTCCGGCATCGTGCCGACGGTAACGCGTATAAAGCTATACATCCGGTAAAAATCCATATCCCTCACAATAACACCCTCACCTATCAGCTTCTTGAACATATCCTTACCGCTTCTTCCTTCTCCCAGATCTATGAGGATAAAATTGGTGTCACTCTTTACATATGTAAGGGCCATGGCGTCTAATTCTTTGTACAAATACTGTTTGCCTTCGGTTATAACGAGCTTGCACGTCTCAATATGCTCTTTATCCTTAAGACTTGCTATTGCCGCGGCTTGCGCCAGGCTATTGATGTTGAAAGGCATCTGCGTGCGCTTCATATACCTTATCAGCTCTTCCCCCGCTATTCCATAGCCGATCCTTAAACCGGCCAGGCCATGCGCCTTTGAGAAAGTCCTTAGTATGATTACGTTCTTCCTTCCTATATACCTTATGGTGTCAGGAAAGTCCTCTCTTTCTACAAAGTCATAATAAGCCTCGTCGAATACAGCTATGGTGTTGTCCGGCAATTTTTCTAAAAATGCCTCTACTTCCATCTCCCCTACAGATCTTCCTGTGGGATTGTTCGGATTATCAATAAATACAAGCTTGGTCTTCGGAGTAATGGCTGCTGCCATAGCATTTAAATCGGGTTTATAATCCTTAAGCGGTATAATTACGGGTTTACCGCCGACTACTTTTGTCGCAATCTCATAAAGCATAAACGCGGGGTGGTTCATTACGACCTCGTCGCCTGCATTAACAAAAGACAATAAAATAAATTCTATGATCTCGTCCGAACCGTTGCCTAGAATAAGGTTCTCGGGCAGCACATTAAGCTCCTCGCTCAATGCCTTTATTATATCGTGACAGAAGGGGTCCGGATACCTGTTGACCGCAGTCGCGGCCTTACGCATCGCCTCCACCGCCTTCTTCGAAGGGCCTATCGGATTTTCGTTAGAGACGAGCTTGGCGATCTTTCTCAAGGGAAGGAGCTTTAGAAGGCCGTATTTTTTCCTCAGTTCGCGCTTGATCTCGCTTATCGGGCGGCCGGGCTCATACGACTTCAACTCTAGTATATTTTTTCTGACTAAATCTTTAATCATTTTAGATATACCTCTTTTTATTAGCTCGCTTTCGGATAAGAGCCGAGTATCTTAAAATACAGGCACTCTTTCTTCAATTCCCAAATAGCGCGTTTTGCTTTTGCGTCTTCATGATGCCCCTCCAGGTCAACAAAGAAATAATACTCCCACGGCCTCTTTTTGGACGGCCTGGATTCTATCTTCGTAAGGTTGATCCTGTTTCTCTTAAAAGGTGCCAGTGTATCATGCAAGACGCCGATCTTGTCTTTCATTGAAAAGACTATGGATGTTTTGTCGCTGCCGGTCGGCTCTGCCTCATGTTTGCCTATTATCAAAAAACGGGTGATGTTATGAGGTGAATCCTCTATAGACGCAGCTATTATATTCAGCCCGTAACCCTCCGCGGCTAATTTGCTTGCGATAGCAGCGCTGCCCTTGCCGGCTGAGGCACACATTGCCCCCGCTGTAGTGCTGGAACAAGGGATTAATTTAGCTTGCGGCAGATTTTTTTCAAGCCAAATACGGCACTGCGCAAAAACCTGTTCGTGAGAATAAATCTTTTTTATAGAAGACATTTTCTTGTGTTTGCTCAGCAATTTATGCCCTATAGGCAGATATACTTCCGAGCAGATCTTGAGATCGGAATCGATGAACATATCAAGCGTATAATTTACAGCGCCCTCTGTAGAATTTTCAATAGGGACAACCCCATAGTTTGCGCGTCCGCGCTCTACTTCTGTAAAAACATCCGCTATGCTGTTACATTCAAGATAGTCTAACGATTTGCCAAACTTTTTAAGAGCTGCTATATGAGTGAAAGTCCGAGAAGGGCCTAAATACGCTATCTTTGACGGCATCTGAAGAGTTAAACACCCTGACATTACTTCGCCATAAATAGCTCTTAAGGAGTCATTTGATAATGGCCCCTTATTGGCTGAAGTAATGCTCCGGTATACTTCTCTCTCCCTGTCCGGCGAATATATGTTTGCCCTTTGCCTGGATTTTACTTTGCCTATCGCGAGACTCAATTTTGCTCTTCCGTTAAGCAAATTCAGAATGCGCTCATCCAGTTTGTCAATTTTTTTACGAAGTCTGGCTAGGTTCATTATTTGCCTCCCTCAATCTCCCTGCTTTTGCCTTTTCTTCTTCCGTTAGATCTTCTTCTTTGAACTCATTTAATAAAGGCAAATCTCTCAGTGTATTTAAACCGAAATGTTCAAGAAAAAGCCGAGTTGTGCCGTAAAGTATGGGCCTGCCCGGCGCGTCCTTTCTGCCCGCTATCCTTATAAGGCCGCGCTCCAAAAGCGTCCCTAGCGGCCCCTCGACATTTACGCCTCTTATGGATTCTACATCGCTTCTTGTAACGGGCTGTTTATACGCAATAACGGAAAGAGTCTCCAGTGATGCCCTGGAAAGCCTGGGCCTTTGGTCTTTGAAAAATTTCCTTATGTAAGGCGCCACTTCCGGCGACGTGCTTAAGCGGTACCCCTCGGCCACTTTTATGACCCGTAATGATGTATCGTCGCTCGCGTATTTTGTCTTTAATTCTTCAAAAGCAGTTTCTACCGCTTTTTCGTCCACGCCGAAAAGCGCCTTGATCCGAGCAGCTTGGACCGGCGAAGAGCTGACGAATAAAAATGCCTCCAGTAATTTCTTTAATTCATTTTGTTCCATGTTTATGTCTCGCTTTGTGCAGTTTGTTTGACAGAGTTCGGGTTGCGTATTATCTCTATTTCCCCGAACGGCTCTTCCTGGACAATAAGTATCTCTTTGAGCCTTATAAGCTCCAGCACCGCAAGAAAAGTCACAACTATTTCAAACTTGCTCCCTGCCTTTTTAAAAAGATTGCCGAAGTAGATCCTGGGTTGACCGACAAGCATATGGACGATATCATGGATCTTATCCGCTACGGTGAACTTATCCTTAATGACCTTGTAAAACGTATCCTTCGGAATGTCCTTTAAAATTTTAGAAAAGGCACTCAAAAGATCGAATATGCTTGTCTCAAAGAATGCGCTTTCGTCCTCTATTTCCGGAAGCGGCCTCTCTTCAGCTTTCCTAGTATACTGCTGGCTGGTCGTAGCCTCTATTTCTGCCAGTTTATCCGATACTTCTTTGAACTTTTTATATTCAAGCAGTTTTCTTACCAGCTCTGAACGCGGATCTTCCTCTTCCATCTCATCCTGCGGCATTTCTTCCACCGGAAGGAGCATCCTCGATTTTATCTGCATGAGCGTGGCGGCCATTACTATAAATTCGCCCGCTATATTCAGGTCCAGCATATTCATCATCTCGAGGTACTCAAGATACTGGTCAGTGACCTTGGCTATAGGAATGTCATATATATCGACTTCGTCTTTTTTTATAAGGTAGAGCAGAAGATCCAGCGGCCCTTCAAATATTTCAAGCTTTACTTTATACTTCATATATATGCAGTATTTTCCTTATTTTTCTCATCGTCTTTTGGGCTTCATCGCGCGCCTTTTTGGAAGATTCTCGCCATGGTGAAAGCACTCTCTCATCAAATTTATCTTTTAGCCATCTGCGCTTTTCTCTCATCGGGCTTAAGTATTCTATCAAAAGCTCGGCCATCGCCTTTTTGCATTCGGTACACCCTTTATGGGCATTTTTGCAGTGGTCTTCCACTTCTTCAATCTTATCTTTGGACGCGAATACCTTATAATAAGAGAAGACTGTGCATATATGAGGATGCCCTTTATCAGAGAGCTTTATCCTTTCAGGATCTGTTATCATCCTGTCTACCTTCTTTTTTATATTATCAGGGTCTTCGCTTATGGCTATGAAATTATCATAACTTTTAGACATTTTGCGATTATCTATGCCCAGAAGTTTCGGCGTATCGGTTAAAAGCGCCTCGGGTTCCGGAAATACATTTTCTCCGTATAAACTATGGAAACGCCTGATGGTCTCCCGCGTCAGCTCAAGGTGCGGGAGCTGGTCCGCGCCTACGGGCACGGTATTTGCCTTGTATAGCGCTATATCCGCGCCCTGTAAAACGGGATAGCCCAAAAAGGCATAGGTCGTAAGATCTCTTCCTTTTATTTCGCGGAGTTGTTCCTTGTAAGTGGGGTTTCTCTCGAGCCATCCGAGCGGCACAAGAAGCGAAAAAACCATGTATAATTCAAGGTGTTCCGGCACATGCGACTGGATAAATAAGACGCTTTTATCCATATCGAGGCCGCAGCTGAGCCAGTCGAGCATCATCTCTTTTGTATACTCGTCGATCTTTTTAGGATCTTCATACTCGCTCATAAGGGCATGCCAATCGGCTATCATGAAATAGCACTCATACTCTTCCTGAAGCCGTATCCAATTCGCGAGCGCGCCGGCAAGATGCCCTATGTGCAAAGGCCCTGTCGGCCGCATGCCGCTTAAGATCCGCTTCTTCATGCTATTTGCCTTCCAATCGTCGGGCGAATTTTTGCATTTCGTAAGCTTCTATCGTATCGCCTTCTTTTATATCATTATGGTTAAACAACGCTATGCCGCATTCAAAACCTTCGGCGACTTCTTTGGCGTCGTCTTTAAACCTCTTCAGAGAGTTTATCTTGCCTTCATAAACTATTTTTCCGTTCCTTACTAATTTTGCAATGGCGCTGCGCACAATTTTTCCTTTTACCACATACGAACCGGCTATTGTACCGACTTTCGATCCCACAAACACTTGGCGTATTTGCGCCCTACCCAGAAATACCTCTTTATAGATCGGCTCAAGCATACCTTCCATAGCGGCTTTTATATCGGCTATGGTTTCATAAATAATATTGTATAATTTTACCTCCACGCCCTCTTTTTCTGCTAATATCTGAGCCGTAGGTTCAACCCTTACGTGAAATCCGATGACAATAGCCTTGGAAGCAAGGGCCAATACCACATCCGAATCGTTTACATCTCCTACTGCAGTATGTATTATGTTTATATTGATGTCCTTTGTGCTAAGCTCAAGGAGCGATTTCCCGAGCGCTTCTATAGAGCCGGACACATCGCCTTTTAATACGATGTTCAGTTCTTTTATCTTACCCGCCGTTATATCTTGATACAGCCCCTCAAGGCTGATGCGCTGTGAGCTGCTCAGTTTCTTCTCCGTATCGGCTGCCTCTTTTTGCAGACAGTAATCGCGCGCCTTTCTCTCGTCGAGGACAACAAAAAATCTCTCTCCCGCGCGCGGAACGCCGGATAACCCCAATATCTCAACCGGCATGGAAGGCGGCGCTTCCGTAACGCGTTCGCCCTTATCGTTTATCATTGCCTTCACGCGCCCGCAATGAGAACCCGCCACTACAACATCGCCGGTGCGCAGCGTGCCGCCTTTAACCAAAACTGTCGCGACCACGCCCTTACCGCGGGAAAGTTCGCTTTCCACCACCACGCCTTTGGCAAGTGCGTTGGGATTGGCCTTCAATTCCAGCAATTCTGCCTCAAGTAGCAGCATCTCTAGAAGCTCGTCTATGCCCTTACCCGTTTTCGCCGAAACTTGAACGCTTATCGTCTTGCCGCCCCAATCTTCCGGGGCAAGGTTGATCTGAGCCAACTGCGTCTTTACTCTCTCAATATTTATATGAGGCAGGTCGCATTTATTTAGCGCCACTACTATCGGCACCCCCGCTGCCCTTGCGTGGTCAGCTGCTTCTATGGTCTGCGGTTTTACGCCGTCATCCGCCGCTACTACAAGGACGACTACGTCGGTCGCGTTCGCGCCCCTTGCCCTCATCTCTGTAAATGCCTCATGGCCCGGCGTATCTAAAAATGTTACGGCGCCTTTTTTGAACATAACCTGATAGGCTCCGATATGCTGAGTTATGCCGCCGTGTTCGCGCGAGGCGACTTTAGTCTTTCTTATAGTGTCCAAAAGTGATGTCTTACCATGGTCAACATGCCCCATAAAAGTAACGACCGGAGGCCTCAGCACCAGATTTTTCTTATCTTCCTTTTCCTCTTCTTTAAGGACCTTTTGTTCGAGAGTGGGGGCCTCGACTACCTCAACGCCGTAAAAAGCCGCTATATTTTTAACCACATCAGCCCCAAGCCCCTGATTTATTGTGACGAATATACCCTTTTCTATCATCGTCTTCATCAACTCGTTAGGCTTAACGTCCAATTTAACGGCAAAATCCTTGACCGCTATAGGAATATCTACGGATATCTTCTTCCTCGGGGGCGCATCGCTTTCTGCAAATTCTTCTTTGGATATTTCGGGCTGAAGCACCTGCGGAGCTATTTTTTCCGTATGTTCTTTTATTTCGGGAAATATGTCGGGTTTTTCTACCGGTTTTTTCGAAGGCGTTATTTTGGGCGGAGGGGCTTCTATTTTTGAATGAGAAGGCGGTATTACTTTTGACGGAGCTTTTTTTTCTTCTTTGACGGCCTTTTTTAGAATTATCTTCTTCGGTTTTTTTACCTTGGGAGAAGCAGTCTCTTTTTTCGGCGCGGGCGCGGACTTGGCCGTCGTGGCCTTCTTTTCTTTTTTATCTTTATTCTCTTTATCTTTTGCCGGCTTTTTGGCCATAGTCTATTATTTACCCTCTTTTGTGCTTTCCCCGGTATTCTCTCCGGCGGCTTCTTTGGAAGGCCCTTCTTCTTTTGCGCGTTCAGTTTCTGCGGCTTTTTCTTTTGCGATCTCTAGCCGCGCGGATGCTTGTTTATTCTTAATATCTTCTTGAATACGCTTGATCACATCTTTGGCCGATTCTATCATCTTTTTCGCCGTCTTTTCGGCTATCCCCGGCAGGTTGACAAGATCTTTCAATTTGGCGCTGGCTATCTTATCAATTGTGTCAAATCCGGATTCTTCCAGGATGTCCGCCGCTTTTTTTCCTATTCCTTCTATCGATAATATAGAAACTTCCTCAAGCGCCTTTATGTCTTTCTTGCTCCTTATATCTATATTCCAACCCGTTAATTTTGACGCGAGGCGGACGTTTTGACCGTGCTTCCCTATGGCTAAAGAAAGCTGGTCATCCTCCACTATAACTCTCGCCTGCAATTTTTCTTTGTTGATTTCTATTTTTGATATCTCCGCGGGGCTAAGAGCAGCTTTGATGTATTCTTTAACATCGTCGCTCCATTTTATAATATCTATCCTTTCTCCCCCCAGTTCCCTTACTATATCCTTAACGCGCTGGCCCCGCATGCCGACACACGCGCCAACAGCGTCTATCTTCTCTTCCTTTGAATAGACAGAAAGTTTTGTCCTGTCGCCGGCTTCCCTTACTATGCATTTTATCTCGACTATGCTTTCGTCTATTTCGGGCACCTCCAGCTCAAAAAGCCGCCTTATGAACATGGGGTGCGTCCTGGAAAGTATTATCTGCGGTCCCTTTGTGCTCTTTTTGACTTCCATAATAAGGGCCCTGACTCTGTCGCCCTGCCTGAAATTGTCTTTAGGGCACATCTCCTTGCGCGGCAATATGGCTTCGGTCTTTCCGAGGTCAATGATCAAATTGCCTTTATCAAACCTGTGCACCGCTCCGGTGCAAAGAGAAAAAATCCTCGCCGTAAAATCTCCGTATATTATGTCCCTTTCGGCCTCGCGAATTCTTTGTATTATTACCTGTTTGGCTGTCTGCGCCGCGATCCTGCCGAATTCGCCGGATTTAATATCCTTACCGCCGGAGGTTACTTTTATCTCTCCTGTGGTCCTGTCTATGGTCACGGTTATATCTTCGGTATTTTTGCCGACTATCTTTTTGGCCGCGCTTACCAAAGCGGATTCAATGGCAGTAAAAAGGAGTTCCTTCTTTACCCCTTTCTCCCTCTCTATATGATCCAAT
Organism: Candidatus Omnitrophota bacterium; assembly: GCA_018894435.1. Taxonomy (NCBI): domain Bacteria; kingdom Pseudomonadati; phylum Candidatus Omnitrophota; species Candidatus Omnitrophota bacterium. The sequence goes on from JAHIPI010000068.1 coordinate 17,641, forward strand.
ATATTTAACAGATCCTCATTCATCCTCTACCTCTTTTCATTAAACCAAATCATCGCAATGCAATCGCACAGATGCTACCTTATCGAAAGCTATGCTTAGCTTAGCCCCTTTTTCCGTCACAATTAATATATCTTCGCCATTAAATTCTTCCAGAGTGCCTATAAACTCTTTTCTGTTTTCAATCGGCATATACGTATGGACGCGTATCTTTTTACCTTTTTGTTTTGTAAGATCGGCTTTTGTCTTAAGCGGCCTGTCCAGGCCTGGCGATGAGACTTCAAGAAGATAGCCTCCGTCAATAATATCTTCTTTGTCCAATGCCTCGCCTATAACTTCGTTCATCCTTGCGCATTCGTCTAACGTTATGCCGTTATCTGTATCTGCCAATATGCTCAATACGTGGTTCCTGCCATGCTTTCTATAAGTTATGTCTACTAGCTCTACCTTGTTGTCGCACAATATGTTGTGTATTATGGGCTTTGCCTTTTCGAGTATATCGCCTTTTTGCATTTGAGTTCAGTCTCGCATCCGCCTTCGCCAAATACTTCCGCCTACGCCATATTGCTTTCGCATGTGGCTTCGGCGGACAAGTACCGTGTTTGGCTTCGGCGGATTAAATTCGCACTTATAACTTACGCTTCCGCTGGTCGCGTAAGTTATGTGCTCATTAAAAAATAAAAAGTGGGTCTACGACTTATTAAACCCACTTTATCTCCTATAATAAAGCTTGGTATTATGTTACCCTTTTAGGGTATTTTTGTCAAGAAAAATCGCCCGCTTTGATGTTACAATTTCTTTGATTTTTTTTACGGCCTCTTCCGGGCTAAGCGGTGTTATCTTTTTATCTTTTCTTGTCTTCAGCTCCACCTTGCCGTTGGCGAGATTCCTCTCTCCTATCACTATCTGTATAGGTACGCCTATAAGGTCAGCATCTTTGAATTTTATACCTGCCGATTCCGGCCGGTCATCAAGCAAGACCTCTATATTTAAATCCAGTAATTTCTTATAAAGGCCTTCCGCTATATCCATAGATTCTTTATGAGCGGCATTTAAAGGCAGGACTATTACCTGATATGGCGCCAAAGACAGCGGCCATATTATGCCGTCTTTGTCATTACTCTTTTCAATCGAGGTCGCTACGATCCTATTGACGCCTATCCCGTAGCAACCCATGATGCAGGGCTTCTCTTTGCCGTCTTCGTCGAGAAATTTTGCCCCTAGGGATTTGCTATATTTTGTCCCCAATTTAAAAGTGTGTCCCACTTCTATCGCGTGTTCTATGTTTATCTTTGAGCCGCATTTGGGGCAGGGATCGCCTTCGGTAGCTATTCTCACATCACCCCACTTGTCCACTTTAAAATCTCTATCGAGATTTGCGTTAAGAAGGTGTTTGTCTTTTTTGTTGGCGCCCACCGCAAAATTCGTAAGGCCCTTCACCGAGTTATCCGTTATTATATAAACGCCTTTCAGCCCTACGGGGCCGGCAAAGCCTACCGGGGCGCCCGTCACTTTCAGGATAAGTTCGGCATCGGCCATCTCCAGGATTTCGCATCCGATGAGCCGTTTAAGTTTCGCTTCATTCAGCTCGTGGTCACCTCTTAATAGGACAGCTGCGGGTTTTCCGTCTGCTTTGCAAACCAGCGTCTTAACCAGTTCCTGCGGCGTTTTTTTAAGTAAACTCCCCACCTTTTCAATAGTGCTCACGGCAGGCGTATCCACTTCTTGGATTTTCTTTAGCTCTATGGACTGCGGACCGCTCGTCCCGAGCGAAGTCGAGGGATGGACTGTGGACTTCAAAACACACTCCATGCTCTCCAGATTAGACGCATAACCGCATTTTTCGCAGAGAGCAATTACATCTTCTCCGTTTTGCGACGGCACCATGAATTCATGCGAGACGTCTCCGCCCATAAAGCCCGTATCGGCCTCGACAGGCTTATAATCCAAAGCGCATCTTTCAAATATCCTGCAATAGGCCTTATACATAGCATCGTAACTTCTGCTAAGGCCTTCTGCATCCCTATCAAAACTGTAGGCGTCTTTCATTATGAATTCTTTGGAGCGAAGAACGCCGAATCGCGGACGGGGCTCATCTCTGAATTTTGTCTGTATCTGGTAAAGCGTCTTTGGGAGGTCCCGGTAAGATTTGATCTCTTTGGCAACGAGATCCGTCACTATCTCCTCGTGCGTCGGGCCCAAAACAGATACTTTCCCGCTTTTGTCTTTATAAGTCATCAATATGTCGGCCATAAGGTCGAACCTGCCGGTTTTGTCCCACAATTCTTTAGGATGTATGGCAGGCATAAGTATCTCTTCGGCGCCGGATCGGTTCATCTCTTCTCTTATTATACTCTCGACTTTTTGAAGCACTTTAAGCCCCAAGGGCAGATATGTATATGCCCCGGCGCTCAATCTCCTTATAAGGCCCGCCCTTATCATCAGCTTATGGCTTATGACTTCGGCGTCTGCCGGATTCTCTTTTAATGTCGGAATAAATGCCTTTGTCATTCTCATGGTTTTTCCTGCTATTCTAACCTGGTTTCCGCCTGAGGCGGATCAGCCTCAGGCTGAAGTTTTGTCAGGTTAGAGTGCTTTTATAATCTCTTTAACAAAATCGCTCTCTTTTACCCGTTTGACGATTCTGCCTTTCTTGAATAATATACCGCTCGCCCTGCCCGCCGCTATTCCTATATCGGCATGGGCTGCTTCTCCGGGGCCGTTTACCTCGCATCCCATCACGGCTATGGTAATTGGCCCAGCAGATAGCGGATAGCGGATAGCGTTTAGCTTTTGTTCTAATTTTCTGACTACTTTTGTCAAATCCACCTGGCATCGGCCGCAAGTCGGGCAAGAGATTATCTCAGGGCCAAAATAGCGCAATCGAAGAGAGGATAATATATCCTTTGCTACCTCTACCTCTTTCACGGCGTCATCTGTAAGCGAGACTCTTACAGTATCGCCTATACCTTCTAAGAGAAGCGCTCCTATGCCGATAGCCGATTTGACTGTCGCGCCCGTGAGCGGGCCTGCCGCCGTAATCCCCAGATGAAAAGGATAATCGCAAAACCCGGCCATCTTTCTGTAGGCTTCTATCGTCTCAAGGACGCTGGACGATTTAAGCGATATCATTATATCACGAAATCCGGACTTTTCAAAAATCTTTGTGTAGATTAGGGCGCTCTTCACCATGCTATCGACAATACTTCCGCCTTTTAAGGCAACCCCCGCCGGAGATTTTCTGCCTGGCGGGACAAGTGACCCCGAATTTACGCCTATCCGTATGGGTACGCCAGCCCTTTCGGCGGCTTTCGCGATTCTCTTTACATCTTCTTCTTTATTTATATTGCCGGGGTTAAGGCGAATGGCAGCTGCCCCTATGCCTATTGCATCAAGCGCTAACTGAGGGATAAAATGTATATCGGTTTCGACAGGGAGCGCTGACTTCTGGATTATCTTCCTGAGCGGCGGCATAGACGCGTGATCTTTTACAGCTATTCTTACGATTTCGCAGCCGGCCTTTGCCAGATCTTCTATTTCGGCCAGCGTCGCGCGGACATTTTTCGTGTCCGTCTTAGTCATGGACTGTATAGAGATAGGCGCGCCCCCGCCTATCTCCACATCGCCTATTTTGACTTTTCTGGTCTTTCTGCGTTTTATCATATTATTTGAACCACTTGGGCAGATTTAAAATATCGTTCCAACTCACAAATAATACGAATGCGATCAAAAGCGCAAACGCTATATTCTGGGCGATCTCCTGTGCCCTTCGGCTAACCGGCTTACCTTTCAACTTTTCTATAAGCAAAAACAGAATATGCCCGCCGTCCAATATAGGAAAAGGCAGAAGATTGAATATTGCAAGAGATACGCTTATAAGGGCGCTTATGTGTAAAAGATAGACGAGCCCCATACTCGCCGCTCTTCCTGTCATGGCGAAAATCCCTATAGGCCCGGCTACGGCCTTCACCGAAACCGCCCCTATAATCATCCCCCATATCGCCTGATAAGTGATGATGGTTATTTTCCAAACGGTATCGGCTCCCATCGCTATCGCTTTGAAGAACCCGTATTTTACAAAGACCACCTCGTCCGAAGGCGCTATGCCTATCATGGTCTTCTTGAACGGTTTGCCGAGTATATCCTTTGCGTCTTCCGAGCGTCCCTTCACGCTGAATATGCGTTTCTCGCCATTTCTATCGATAGTGACTCTTATATCGCCTTCTTTTCTGTCACGTATGGCATCCAAAACATCTTCCCAGTATTTTACGCTCTTACCTTCTATGCTCATTATTATATCACCGGCTTTTATGCCTGCCTTTTCCGCAGGATACCCTTCTAAAACTCCGCCTATGCGTGCAGTGGGAACCGGCGAGCCGAGCATTAATACAAAGGAGAACAATAAAAATCCAAGAATATAATTTACTAAAGAACCCGCTACTATGATATTAAACCTTTTATAGATCGGCTTTGAATAAAACTCCCAGTTCTTTCCTTCCAGTTTTCCCGAAAGTTCATCCCCTGCCATTTTCACATACCCGCCGAACGGGATGAGGGAAAGCACATACTCTGTCCCGCCCCTTTTAAATGATTTTATTTTAGGGCCGAACCCGAAAGAAAATACCTCTACCTTTACTCCCATCTTTTTCGCCATCCAAAAATGGCCAAACTCATGGGATAATATCATTATGCTGAAGACTACTATGACTCCTATTATTGATATTAACAAAATCTACCTACCTCTCTTTCAGCCCATCTTCCTATTGCGTCTATCTCATCCAAAGACGGGAATTCTATCCTTTTATGTTTGGCTAAAACCTTTTCTATTATAACCGGTATCGCGGTAAAATCTATTTTTCCGACGAGAAATGCCCTGACAGCGGCTTCATTTGAAGCATTGAGGACCGAGGGCGCGCTTCCGCCCGCTTTGGCAGCTTCGTAAGCGATCTCAAGTGCCGGAAATTTCACTTTATCGGGCTTACAGAAAGACAATCTTCCTATATCTGCCAGGTCCAGGCGCTTGAGCCTGTTTTCGCATCTTTCGGGATAGCTCAGGGCGTATTGTATGGGGATGCGCATGTCGGTTATACTTAACTGCGCCAGCAAAACACCGTCTATGAATTCCACCATGGAATGAATCACCGCCTCCGGATGGATCAGCACCTCTATGGAATCAATATTCATGCCGAAAAACCATTTTGCCTCAATCACTTCAAGCCCCTTATTCATCATAGTCGCCGAATCTACCGATATCTTTTTCCCCATCTTCCACTTAGGATGTCTTAGGACCTTCTTCTGAGACAGGTTTTTGAATGCCTTTTTGGGCACGTTCCACAATGGCCCGCCGGAAGATGTTATATAAAGCTTCCTGACAACTGCCGCATTATTGCCCATAAGACACTGAAATATGGCGCTATGCTCGCTGTCAACCGGAATAATGGCCGAGTTTCGTCTCTTCGCCTCGCGCATTATCAGATGGCCCGCGCTCACGAGCGCCTCTTTAGAGGCAAGCGCCACGTCCTTACCGTGCGACACCGCGGAATAAGCAGGCCTTATAGAAGCGCTGCCTGTGATTGCCACCATTATTATATCGGCGTCCTTCTGGCCCGCCAATTCCTCATGCGCAGTTTTGCCGGCGAGTATAGTTGTGTGATGCCTTATTCTTTTTCGCAATTCCCTTACAAGCGATTCATCGCTTATTGCGGCCACGGATGGTTTAAATTCGTTTATCTGCCTGGCGAGAAGAGGAATGTTTGAGTGCGCGGATAGGCCCGACACCTCGAATCTATCGCTCAAATCCGAAATGACCTTTAGGGTGTTACGGCCGACCGAACCCGTGGAACCAAGTATACATACTTTTTTCTTTTTCATAATTACATCACGAAAGCAGTTATATAAAAATACAAGAGCGGCGCTGCTAAAAGAAGGCTGTCTATCATATCCAGGACGCCGCCTAACCCGGGCAGACATTCGCCCGAATCCTTGACGCCGCAATCCCTCTTGAAAAGTGACTCAGTAAGATCGCCTATCGGCGCGATTATACCTATAAGCAGGCCCGCTATCAAGAGCTGCTGCATGGAGATATTTGGGAAAAATGGCTTACTCAGCGCCGCTAATACTAAAGTAGTTACGAATCCTCCTATCGCGCCCTCTACGCTCTTTTTAGGGCTTATACGCGGTATAAGAAGATGCTTGCCCGCCGCAGAACCTATAAAATACGCGCCCGCGTCCCCGCCTTCGGTCAAAAGAAGCAGAAATACTACCAGGTTATTCCCCAAAGGAAGGTATTTCAGTTTTATCAAAAAACTGAAGAACCAGCTTATATAAAGGATACCAAATAATGTTATGGCCGTAGATGCCAAAATGTCAGAGCCATCTTTTTTGGCGAATTGACGCGCAAATATGAAAACGGAAAACAGCACTATTGAAAAGACTACCGCTCCTTCCGTCTTAAGATTGTATTCCAAATAAGTGAAGATGGGTACAAGTATGCCTAAAAATGTGCCGAGATATTTATATACCGTTATATTCTTCTTCTCCACCATGGAATAGAATTCAAATAAGGACATTCCTATAAACCATGTGGCGACGGCGCAAAATACCCAGTTGGGAAAGAAAAAAATGACTAAGATCGTAAGTAATATTACTAAAATAGAACTGATTATTCTCTGTTTCAGCATATCAGCCTCCGAGCCTTCTTTTTCTATTCTTGTAGGCATCTAGCGCTTTTCTTAAATCGGTCTTTCCGAAGTCGGGCCATAATTTTTTAGTTATATATATCTCCGAGTACGACGTTTGCCACAATAAAAAATTGCTCAGGCGCATCTCCCCGCTCGTCCTTATTAAAAGCTCGGGGTCCGGCATGCCTTTCGTATATAAATAACCGGAAAATGTCTTTTTGGATATATTTTCCGGCTTTATCTTATGCTTTTTGACATCGGCGGCTA
>JAHIPI010000069.1 GCA_018894435.1 Candidatus Omnitrophota bacterium
AGAAAATAAAAATCCGGCGCCGGTATTTTGTCCTGCGATATCCCGAAAAATTTTAAAATAATTTGAAAGAAAATCACCCTCTCATACGTATATATAAGTAAAGAGGTATACGTATGAGACATAATGGCGAAGTATCGCCTAAGGGCGAAATAGTACTTTATCAAAATAAGGATAACAAGATTCAGCTGGAGGTAAAATTAGAGCAAGAGACAGTATGGCTTAGCCAAAGGCAGATTGCCGCACTTTTTAAGACAGACCGCACAGTAATTACTAAGCACTTACGTAACATATTCAAAAGTAAAGAGTTATGTAAAAATTCAGTATGTGCAAAAATTGCACATACTGCCTCAGATGGTAAAACCTATCAAAGCATATTCTATAATTTAGACGCTGTAATTTCCGTTGGCTACCGTGTCAATTCTACCCGCGCTACCCAGTTTCGCATCTGGGCAACAAGTGTCCTGAAAAGGCATCTCATAGAAGGTTATACCTTAAACGAGAAGCGCCTGCGCGAGCAAGAAAATAAACTACGTGCTCTGCAAAAGGCGATAAAACTTATTGGCAGCATCAAAGATAAGAAGCAGCTTGAATACAAGGAAGCTCTGGGGCTTATTGAGGTTATAAATGACTATAGCTATGCCCTTAGCCTTCTGGACGACTACGATAATAAGAAGCTCAAAATATCGCAGATATCAAAAGAAGAAAAATTCAAGCTTACTTATGATGCCGCCGTTGAAGCCGTATATCAGATCAGAAACAGATTAGGGTATTCCGATCTTTTCGGCAGAGAAAAAGATCAGTCCTTCAAAAGTTCATTAGCAGCGATCTATCAAACTTTCGGCAGCAAAGATCTATACCCGAGCGTAGAGGAAAAGGCGGCTAATTTATTGTATTTTATTATTAAGAATCACTCTTTCATAGACGGCAACAAGCGTATTGCGGCATCGATGTTCCTGTGGTTTTTGGAGAAAAACTCTATTCTTTACAAAGAAGATGGCTCCAAACGCATAGCCGACAATGCATTGGTGGCACTTACGCTGATGATTGCCGAAAGTGCCCCTATTGACAGGGAAATAATACTTACACTGGTGGTAAATCTTATTAATAGAAATAATTAAGGTTCTATTTAACCTCCCGCCTCGCCAAGCTCGCCCTGATGGCCAGCAAGTAACTTCCCCAAAAATTTTAAAATAATTTGAAAGAAAATAGCCCTCTCATACGTATATATAGTAAAGGGGGGGTGTGGTATGACAGAGAGGGATTTCTGGGTGTTTTTGAACGGTAAATTAGTGCAGGGAAAGGTAGAACAGATGTCAGCAGTCATGTATAGCGATGACCCGCAGGTCAGAGAGGCAGGCAAATATATCGGAGCGCATTCTTTTTTGCCCAAAAAGTATGATAGGATCTCAACAAAAGAGATAACTGATATGGGCAGGCTTCTTCTGGGCGGGATGGCCTCGGTTTCGACAAAAGAGGCCATAATGGTACTTTTGGCGCACATTCCATCCAAAGAGGCGCTAAATATCTTAAAAATGTATAACGGGTTACCGGATGCAGAATTGAAGTTTTTTGCCCACATGGCACTGGACGAGTGCGAAATGTGGAATGAATAATAGATCTTGACATTGTAACCCAAACGTATTACAATTGTAATATGAAAGGGTTACAATATGGATATATCAAGAATATTTAAATCAAAAACACGAAAGGAACTTTTTAAGCTCTATTTCACCAACCCTGAAAACGAATATTACCTAAGAGAGCTGGAACGCCTTCTTGATATTCCGGTGAGCATGATAAGAAAAGAGCTTATTCGTCTTGAAGAGGAAAGCATTTTTACTTCTCATAAACGCGGCAATCTCACGTATTTTCGGCTAAATAAGTCGTATCCTTTATTTGGAGAACTTAAAAGCATTGTATTTAAAACCGTAGGCGCAGAGGGTCGGCTAAGACAAATTGTAAAAGAGCTTCAAGGAATAAAGACCGCTTTTATTTACGGATCTTTTGCCAAAAACGAAGAGAAAGCAGGCAGTGATATTGATCTGGTTATCATAGGTGATGCCGATGATGATAGCTTGTTAGTGAAAATAAGAAAAGCAGAGGAAAACCTTAAACGAGAGATCAACTATACTGCATATAGCGCAAAAGAATTTGAGAAAGAACGCAAAAAACAAGGCGGGTTTCTCGATCTGGTGCTGAAAGATAAGATTGTGATGTTAAAGGGAAATATAAATGCTTGATAAAATGATAAGCCGACTTCAGAAAGAAGGCAGGATACGCAAGCAAAAAGCAGGTATCGTGCAAATAGAGGCGCTTTTAAAAGAAGCCGCATTAGACATGAAAGAAGCAAAGAAAGTATCGCATCTTGCCGAACGTGCAACATATTTATTGGCGTATATGGCTATGCTAAAGGCCGGTAGAGCGCTTTTGCTTTTAAAAGGATATGTTCCCGACGACGGCGCGCAGCATAAAACAGTGGTGGATATGACAAGCGCAATATTAGGACATAAATACAAGACCATATCTAACCATTTTGAAATGATGCGCAGAAAGCGAAATGAGATGACATATGAAGCCGGTGCATTGCTTACAAGATCGGAAGCATTAAAAGCGTTTGACGACGCTGTTATTTTGATACAGAAGATCTTAGAAGAAGCAAAATTGCAGAACCCTCAAATGGAATTTAAATTCGATTTTTAAGGTCGCAAATTGCGACCTTAACCTCCCGCCCCACAATCCCCTTGCCTTCCCTTTCCGCCGATGCTATAATGAATATCGCTAAAATCGGAGAAGCGTACACATGATCGCCAGTCATCAGTTTCGCATACCTGCCCACACTTTACAGAAACATTCTATATCAAAAAACGAGATAAGCGCTCTGCCTCTCAAACATTATACCGGCTATATCCACGTGATAGATTCGGACACGAAAATGAAGGCGGCCGTGCGGTCTCTCGACAGAGAAAGGGTCCTGGGTTTCGATACGGAAACGCGGCCCGCTTTCAAGAAGGGCGAATCCTATCATCCGTCCATCCTTCAGCTTGCCGCCAGCGACGGGATATACATATTCCAGATAGGGCGTATTAATTCTCATAAAGTGCTTGCCGATATTTTGGCCGATAAGAATGTGCTGAAAACGGGCATTGCAGTCTCGGATGATATAAGAAAACTGAACGATGTATTTCCCTTTGAGCCCTCGGGTTTCATCGACCTGGCAGGCATGGCGGCCAAGGCCGGAATAAAGAACGCGGGCATACGCGGCCTAGCGGCGCTCTTATTCGGTTTTAGGATATCCAAACAGACGCAGTGCTCCCGCTGGGACGCGCCGGCGCTTACGCCCGCGCAGATAGTTTACGCGGCTACCGACGCGTGGGTGTGCAGGGAGATATATTTCGCGCTGCTAGGCATACTAAGAAAGGATGGAGGTAAAAATGGAAGAGAAACAGATAGGAACCGTTGACCATTTTTTTGGCAATATCAGCGTGGGCATGATCAAGCTGACCGATACGCTGAAGGTGGGCGATAAGATACGCATAAAAGGCAGCACATCCGATCTTGTGCAGGATGTAGATTCTATGCAAATCGACCGCGTCCCAGCCCAGGAAGCAAAGGCGGGCGACCTTGTCAGCATAAAAGTTGCCCAAAAGGTCCGCAAGGACGATGCCGTCTATAAACTCTAAATAACTTGCAGCTTATGAAGATAATAACAAAATCCATAAAAATCTCCACGAAGGGCGATCCGGACCTTATCGACATAACGGCCAAGGTGTCCGGTATTCTGGATTTGGCTAATATGAAAGAAGGCAGCGCCACGATATTTGTGGTGGGCTCGACCGCAGCTATAACCACTTTTGAATATGAACCCGGCCTGGTAAAAGATATTAAGGAATTGTTTGAAAAGATGATCCCGCGCTCCAGGCACTATAATCATGACGAGACATGGGGAGATGCGAACGGCTTCAGCCATTTACGGGCGTCCCTTCAGGGTCCGTCGCTCGTTGTGCCTTTTTGTGAAGGAAAACTTGTTCTGGGCACATGGCAGCAGATCGTTCTGGCCGAGTTCGATAACAGGCCCCGGCAGAGAGAGGTGATAGTTCAACTGATAGGAGAAGAATTATGTTCAGAGAAAAAATAAAGGTGCTCGACTGCACTGTCCGCGATGGCGGGCTTATTAATAACCACGCTTTTGACCACAGGTTCGTTAAAGAGGTTTACAAGGCGCTGTCCGCTGCCGGTGTCGACTATATGGAAATAGGTTATAAGAACTCGAAAAAGCTTTTTTCTCCAAAAGAATACGGGCTATGGAAGTTCTGCGATGATGAGGAAATAAACAAGATAAAGCATGAGGTAAAGTCGGACACAAAGATATCGGTGATGGTGGACATTGGCCGCGTTGATATGGATGATGTCAAACCCGCTTCTGAAAGCCCCGTAGATATGGTGAGAGTGGCTTCATACGTAAAGGACATAGATAAGGCCATATACATGACTAACGAATTTGCCGACAGAGGATACGAGACCACGATAAATATCATGGCCATATCCCGCGCCCTGGAGAATGAGCTTACCGATGCCCTTCATCAGATAGAAAAGGAGTCGAAGGCGTCTGTCATATACATCGTCGACAGTTTCGGCGCGCTCTATCAGGAGACGATCGAATTTCTGGTAAAGAAGTTTAAGAGCATACTGAAGACAAAGGAGATCGGCATACACGCGCACAATAACCAGCAGCTGGGATTCGGCAATACTATAGAGGCCATTATCCATGACGCCAACTATGTTGACGCCACAGTATACGGCATAGGAAGGGCGGCCGGCAACTGCCCGCTTGAGCTTCTGATAGGCTTTCTGAAAAATCCCAAATTTGATATTCGTCCCATACTCGAACTGATCTCAAAGGAATTTATCCCGCTGAACAAGCAGATAGAATGGGGCTATATAATACCTTACGCAATTACGGGTATGCTCGACGAGCACCCGCGCGTTGCCATGGAATTACGCAATAGCGCGAAAAAAGAGAACTACCGCGAATTCTACGAGAGCCTGACCACAAACATTTAAGGGGCGTATTATGGATATGACACGTTTCAGGAAAAAACCCGTCATGGGCATACTGCGCGGCGTAAGCCGGGATGCACTGGAGCCCCTTATTGAAACAGTAATATCCGCAGGTCTCGAGACGCTCGAGATCACAATGAATACCGAGGGCGCAGCATCACTTATAAGTGATGCAGTAAGGACCGCAAAGGGCCGGCTTATGCTCGGCGCCGGTACGGTGCTTACTAAAGACGCCATGAATAAAGCGCTTGATGCGGGCGCCACATTTATAGTGATGCCTGTCCTCGTCCCTGAGGTCGTGGAGGCCTGTGTCAGGAAAAAAGTGCCGGTTTTTCCGGGTGCCTTTACGCCGCAGGAGATCTTTAACGCCTGGAAGGCGGGCGCTACCATGGTAAAACTTTTTCCCGCAAAGTTTCTCGGCCCGTCGTATATCAAAGAGATCAAAGGACCGTTTAATGAGATAGAATTGCTTGCCTGCGGCGGTATTACGCCTTTGACAATAAGGGAGTACTTGATCGCCGGCGCCTCGGCCGTCACGTTCGGCGCGAGTGTCTTTAAAAAGGAATGGCTGGAAAAAGGGGATTTTACGAGCATAGGTAAAGGTATAAAAGAACTCATTGAATATTATGCAAAATAAAAAATGCATCGATTGTTCCGAATCTAAAAAATGCAGGGAAAGCAGCGTCGCGTGGGTATTTTTCATCATAGGATTGATAGCCACCATAGCTATACGCGCCGTTACGGTTCTTATTCACATACACCCGGTTTATGGCCAGATCGCCTGGTATGCGGGGGTTTTGGGATTCTTCATATTTTTTGTGTATAAATTTAAAGTGGACCACGCCAGATCCAGGCTTATTAAAGACAAAAGGCTAATAGATAAGCTTTCCAAGAACGGCGCAATAGAAAAAGAAGACCGCGAACTTATAGGTTCCGTTCTTTGTGCATTAAGTTCAAACAAGGACAGAATTAATTATTTCTTTATATTCGCTTCGTCGGCGCTCGCGCTCATTATCGCGGTGTATTTCGATTTTCTAAGGTAAAAGCCTGAGAATATAGAATGTGTCCCCAAGCGGTACATCCCAGAGTGCTCTCCGCATAACTTTTCCGGAACTTTTGCCCTCCTTTGGCTGTCTAATATAGTGACAAAACCGAAAGGGGAGCTAAGATGAAAAAAAGAGCCATTATCAAATCCCTGTGTATAATAGCGTCAGTCCTTTTAGTAACTACCTTATTCTATTCGGAGGCGTTTGCTCGGGGCGTTGCCCGGGGTGTTAACCGCCGCAGAGAAAACAGGGTGCAGGCCCGTCCGTACCGCCATGAATACGTCAAGATTTACGAGCCGGTATTTTTCGGCTTCAGGATCGGAGATGTCGTAGTAAACCTCCCGGTAGGGTATCAGAATGTTATAATCAATGGCAGGCCATACCATTATTACGACGGCATTTATTATGAAAAAAGCCCGCGCGGATATATCATCTTTCGGTAATGCGGCAGATAAGATTAGGTTGATAAACTACAGAGCCGCGATATAATAAGGATATGCCACATCATATTAATATGAGGGACATAGATTCCGATATACTAAAGCGGGCTGCCGGAGGCGACATAGAGGCGTTTGAAGATATATACAGATCGTTCAGCGGTTTTGTATATAATGTGGCCCTCGGGATCACCCGCGACAGGTCCGACGCGGAAGAAGTGACGCAGGATGTATTTATAAAGGCGTACCGCGGCCTGAGAGGTTTTAGGTTTGGCTCGTCTTTGAAGACGTGGATCTATAGGATAGCGGCAAATGAGGCGCTGAACCGTTACAACAAGTCCAAGAAAGAGCAAAGCCGGCGGTTGAATTACGATGACAATATTGACCCCGAGCCCGCTGCCGGCTCGGGCCGGGAAGAGATAATGCAAAGCGACAGCGAAAAAAGATTCGCTGCGTTATTAGAGAAACTGGATCAGAACCAAAGGGCATGTCTGGTGCTGCGCGAGATAGAAGGGCTGAGTTACAAAGACATCGCCGACGTATTGAGAATACCGGTCAACACGGTCCGGTCAAGATTAAAGAGGGCGCGTCAGGCACTTCTTGAAAAGGCAAGAAAGGAGCTGGGTAAAGATGGGCTGCGAGAATATACAGGAATTGCTTAAGTCGGATTATTTAGACGGCGAGCTTGTCCCGGCGAGAAAACAATTGGTGCGGGAGCATCTTTTAAAGTGCCCCGCCTGCCGCGAGCTTGAGGGCCGATTGAAAGCGCAGCGCGGGCTCATCATGAGCGCAAAAAAAGCCGCGCCGCCCGAACGCGTGTGGCAGAATATACGCCGCGCTATCACAACCGAGAGAACAGGGGAAGAGAGTAAATTCCGCTCAGCCTTAGAGCGCCTTAGAGAACGATTTTTTATGCCGCGTCCCGTATTCGCCGTGGCCACGGCGCTTGTGGCGATAATATGCGTTGTAGTCGTGGCAGGCGCTATCATCAGGACCCGGCATTTTTACGCGGGTAACGGCGAGGATATTTTTACGATTTACACGTTAAACGGCGAGAGCAGTGATTTACCGAACGATTTCGGGACGGCTATAGAGGAATATTTCCTATAGTTCGCCCTGGGCTTAAATATGGAGGTGTAAGATGAACAAGATACGACCGTTATTAATAGGTGTTGCGATATTCTTTTTGGCGGCCGGCACCGTGTATGCCGGGGAGAAGGACGGGGCTAAGAGCCGCGACAGGAGCTATGAGAAGAAAGATAAGTCTGCGATCTACAAGGAGCTCAATCTGACGGAAGAGCAGCAGAAGAAGATAGAGGCCAACCGCACTGAGCAGCGCAAACAGCGGGAAGCGCTCTCAAAGTCAATTAAAGAAGAATACAAGAAGCTGCAAAAGGCGCTCGAAGATCCTTCTCAAACGAAAGAGAAAGTAGAGCCAATAGCCCAAAAGATAAAGTCTCTGCAGGCAGAGATGGTCGATAATAGAATAAACGCTATTTTTGAGGCAAAAGCCATCATGACCCCGGAGCAGTTTGCGCAGTTTAACCAGTTGATGGAAAAGCGCAAGGGTGAAAAAGGCGGCCATTCCAAAAAATGGCGCAAGGAAAAAGCCGATACCGACAAAAATTGTCCGTAAAGAAATGGTTGACTATGCCGAGCAATAAGAAGTATAATTCATATATAGCGTGAAATTATAATATATGAATATAATAAAAACTGTTCTTATAGTTTTGATTTTTTCCTCTTCAGTAGTTCCCATGTTATTTGCCGGTGAACCGCTTACATGGCAGGATTGTGTGCGGGAAGCGGCTATAAATAACCCCGACCTTATCTCCGCGGCAGAAGTTATTCAACAGAAAACGTCCGATAAATTTTCTGCGCAGAGCGAACTCCTCCCCCAGGTGACCGGCAGCGCAGGAGCCTCGAGGGCGGAGGCGACCTCAAGCGCGGCCTCAAGTACCATAAGGAATTCTTATTCATACGGCGTCGACGGCACGCAATTAATATTTGACGGCCTAAAGACCGTCAATGACATAAATGCCGCCACAGAAAATGTGAAGTCCGCCAGAGAGAATTACCGGTTTATCTCCTCCGAAGTAAGGTTCGCCCTGCGCACGGCTTTCGCGGATCTATTGAAAGCGCAGGCATTGATAAATGTGGCGGAAGATATATGGAAAATAAGAAGGAGCAACCTCGAATTAATAACATTGCGCTACATGTCGGGCCTTGAACACAAGGGGGCACTCTTAACCGCCGAAGCCAACGCCGCGCAGGCGAGTTATGACCTTGCTAAGGCAAGGAGAGACATGGTCTATTCCCAGAAGGAGCTCGCGCGGCAAATGGGCCAGGAGGATTTTGCGCCCATGCTGGTCGAGGGGAATTTTATTGTGCGCGATACCGCAGAAGTAAAACCCGATTTTATGGAGATCATCAAGACAAACCCTTCTGTCCTGAAAGCGGCTGCCACAAAAAACGCGGCGCTTTTTTCCAAAAAGTCCGCCATAGGCAGTTTTCTTCCGGAGATTTCGGGTAATGCCGGCGCGGGCAGGTCAGGTAAAAGCTTGGCGCCTCAGAACAACCAGTGGAACTTCGGCGCGACTTTAAGTGTGCCCATATTTGAAGGCGGATTAAAACTTGCCCAGCTGTCTCAGGCAGATGCGACGTATAAGAAAGCAATGGCCGACGAAAATAGCGTAAGAAACACAGCTATAGTCAGCCTGGAGGAGACCTGGGCGGTGCTGCAAAATACCATGGAGAACGTAGATGTAAATGCCAAGCTGCTCAATGCCTACGAAGTGCGCGCAAAGATATCGGAAGCGCAGTATTCAACCGGCTTCATGACTTTCGATAACTGGATCATTATACAAGACGATTTAGTCAGCGCCAAAAAGGCCTACCTGAATGCCCATGCGGACGCTTTGATCGCAGAGGCAGGCTGGATTTATGCGAAAGGAGAGACTTTAGAATATGCGCAATAAAAAGATAATTTATGTGGTTTTGATCGCTGTAACCATAGCCGCTTTTTTCTATTTTAAAATGAGGCCCGTTGAATCAGAAAACGGCATGGTCGTCATAGAGATAAAACCAAGCGTAGGCGCTATCGAGAACATAATTTCTACTACGGGCACGGTACTGCCTAAAAACCGGCTTGAAATAAAACCTCCGGTAAACGGCAGGGTCGATAAGATACTTGTGAAAGAAGGTGAAAGAGTAGAGACGGGCCAGACCCTAGGATGGATGAGCTCGACAGAGCGGGCGGCGCTTTTGGATGCCGCGCGCGGCCAGGGGGAAGAAGTGCTGAAGTATTGGGAAGGGGTGTATAAACCCATTCCGCTTATATCGCCGATCGACGGTGAGGTAATAGTAGCTACGACTCAGCCGGGCCAGACCGTCACTACAAGTGACGCGGTTATCGTACTGTCGGACCATTTGATCGCGAGGGCGCAGGTGGACGAAACGGACATTGGAAAAATAGCGGTCGGGCAGAACGCGACCATCGTCATTGACGCTTATCCCGATACGAGGATAAAGGCGAAAGTGGAACATATATATTATGAATCCCAAACCGTTAATAATGTAACTATTTATAATGCAGACCTTTTACCCGAAAAGGTTCTGCCGTTTTTCCGGTCGGGAATGAACGCCACTATAGATTTTATAGAAAGCAGCAAGGAAGACGCGCTTCTTTTACCGTCGGAGGCCGTAGTCAGTGATAAAGAAGGCCCGTATGTCTTCGTTAAGCAGTCCGCTATCGACAAAGAAGGCAGAAGGCAGCTGGTTACGCTGGGAATATCCAGCGATAAAAAAGTAGAAATTACATCCGGCATAACCGCAAATGACACGATATTAGTAAAAGGAAAGAAATACGCACTTCCTAAAAGTAACACGGGAACAAATCCGTTTATGCCCCAGAGAAGAAGGTAATCGCAATATATGGATATGATAGAACTAAAAAACGTTTCCAAAACATACCACATGGGTAAAGTGGATGTAAAGGCCCTCGATGACGTTTCGTTTAAGATTTCGCACGGCGAATTTGTAGCTATTATGGGGGCTTCCGGCTCGGGAAAATCCACTCTTATGCACATACTCGGCCTTCTGGACAGGCCGAATTCAGGGTCGTATGTCCTGGAAGGCAGAGAGATGACCGCATTGCCCGACGATAGCCTGGCAACGATCAGAAACAGGACCGTAGGTTTTGTATTTCAGCAATTTCATCTCCTGCCCCGTATGACTGCTCTCGAAAATGCGGAATTGCCACTCATCTACGCCGGCAAACGCCATTTAAAAGAACTCGCCAAAAAAAAGATAGAGATTGTCGGGTTAAAAGACCGCGAGTCACATCAACCCAGCGAACTTTCAGGGGGCGAGCAGCAGCGCGTCGCTATTGCGAGGGCCCTTGTCAACGAACCTTTGATCATCATGGCGGACGAGCCTACAGGCAACCTTGATTCCAAAAGTAAAGAAGAAATAATAACTATATTGGAGTGCTTAAACCGCGAAGGCAAGACACTTATTATAGTAACACATGAAAAAGAAATAGCGGAATATGCTAAAAGAGTTATCACCATGCGCGACGGCCGCATAATTTTCGACGAGCTTACCGGAGAAAAAAAGAAAGAACTTAAATGCCCGTCCGTTGAAACTCTTGAGGAAAAAATACCCGCAAAAACCATACACCATACGAGCGGCATAGAATTTATGGATTATTTCAGACAGGCGAGTTCCGCGATGTTAGCGCATAAGATGCGTTCGGTATTATCTATTCTGGGTATATTGATCGGCGTTGCGGCCGTTATTGCCATGCTGGCGGTAGGCGAAGGCGCCAAAATATCCATTGAAGCGCAACTTGCCTCATTAGGGTCAAATCTCCTGGTTGTGCGCCCGGGCTCCGCGCGCGTGCACGGAGTTTCGATGGAGGCGGGCAGTGTTACACGGTTTACTTTCCAGGACGTAGAAGCGATAAAAAAACTTCCTGAAGGGGTAAGGCGGGTAAGCGCTTCCGTTTCGGGACGCGGACAACTTGTATACGGTAACAAAAACTGGAATACGCGGGTAGAAGGTGTCGGCGCTGACTACGGTGAAATGCGCGCCTATATACCCGAAATAGGAAAATTCTTTAACGAAGAAGAAATAAAGATACGGCAGAAAGTCGTATTGCTCGGCACGACGGTAGTACAGGAACTTTTCGGCGATGTCAATCCGGTAGGAGAAACAGTAAAGATAAATCTTATAAATTTTAAAGTCGCGGGTGTTCTCCCGGCCAAGGGCGCAAATTCATTTCACGACCAGGACGACGTTGTTCTTGTGCCTGTTACGACGGCCATGTACAGATTGTTCGGGAAGGACTATGTAGATACTATTTATGTGGAAGCGGATAGCCCCCAGGCCGTACAGCCCGTCATGGATGCTATAACAAAATTGATTATAAAAGAGCGCCATCTTACAACCAAGGATGAACAGGATTCTTTTCAGATACGCGATATGTCCGATATAAAAAAGACACTTGAGGCTACGACTAAGACGATGTCTCTTTTATTGGGAGCTATTGCGGCCATTTCTCTTCTAGTGGGCGGCATAGGGATAATGAATATTATGCTTGTTTCTGTGACCGAGCGCACGCGCGAGATAGGCCTTCGCAAAGCCATAGGAGCGAATGATTACGATATCATGATACAATTTCTGATAGAAGCGGTGCTTATGTCGCTCTTGGGAGGCATAGGCGGTGTTATGCTGGGAAGCGGCATATCCGTACTGATCAGTTTATTTGCCGGTTGGACGGTAAAGATATCCTCTTTCTCAATAATGCTCGCAACGACTTTTTCGCTTATCATAGGTATAGTATTCGGCCTTTGGCCGGCGAAACAGGCCTCTCGGCTTGACCCCATAGAAGCCCTTAGATACGAGTAATAACAGGGAAAATAAACTTGACAAAAAACCAAGTATGGTGTATATTAGTAATGGAAACCATTTTCATTTAGGAGAAGATTGATATGCCAAGAGGTGACGGCACAGGGCCGATGTGGTGGCACGGGCGATTTAGAGGCTGTGGTTATAGAATAACCGTAGGCCGCGAGGCCATATTGGATGTGCTTACCAGGGCCGATAAACATTTAAGCGCTGAAGATATATATATGAAGGTACATGCCATATATCCGGCAGTCGGCCTTACTACTATATATAGAACATTAGAGATCCTTGTTGATTTAGGCCTGGTGTTTAAATTTGACTTTGGGGATGGCAGAGCAAGATATGAATTGGCCGAAGGGTCAAAAAGAAGCGCTCACCATCATCACTTGATCTGCACGGGATGTAAGCGGATAATAGATTATACAGATTTTATAGATGATGAAATAGAACTCCTTAAACAAACGGAAAAAGGGCTTTCCAAAAAATATAATTTTATGATTACTAACCATTTAATTCAATTTTACGGCTTATGCGAAAAATGTAAAAAGAGGAAGTAAGTACTATATTTTTTTCGCAATAAATGGAAATGATTTTCATTAACAAAAAGAGAGGAGGTGATTGTGATGCCTGGTTTTGACGGAACAGGTCCTATGGGTATGGGCCCAATGACGGGAGGCGGAAGGGGTTTCTGTGTTACTACTGCCGGTGGAATGAGGCCGGGATTTTCGGGACGCCGGTCGTTTGGAAGAGGCGGCGGAAGAGGCAGGGGCCGGAGGAATTGGTATTACGCTACCGGTATGAACTATATGCCGTATCTTTCAGAAAAAGATGAGGCCCAAATGCTGAAAGGCGAAGCCGAGCTGCTTAGGGAAGAGCTTGGAGTAATCCAAGAGCGCCTTGCGGCATTGGAAAAAGCCCAAGGCCCCAAGGCCGATGAGTAAGGAAAAGATCTAAGAAGGGCATACTGTACTGCACAGCGCCCTTCTTAGTATTGTCTTAAGGAGGTGATAATATGAGAGTCGCGATTTCAACTGACGGCGAATATGTATCAAGCCATTTCGGACGGTGTCCATCGTTTACTATTGTGGATATCGATAAGGGCCAGGTGGTAAAGAATGAAGTCCTGCAGAATCCCGGGCACCAGCCGGGGCTTATACCTCAATTTTTGCATGAAAAGGGCGTAAATTGTATTGTAGCCGGAGGCATGGGTATGCGGGCATCAGGTTTTTTTAACGAACTCGGCATTCAGGCGATTGTGGGTGTGAGCGGACGAGTTGATGATGTTATTGACAAACTTGCTAAAGGGACGCTTAAAGGCGGTGAAAGCCTTTGTAGCCCGGGGGCGGGCAAGGGCTACGGTTTGGACAAAACAGAATGCGATCATCCGCATAAAAATAAGGAAGAGCGCGATCATTAAAAGAGAGGTGAACAATGTGCAGTGAAGCGAAATCCGCCTCTGGCGGAAAGATATGCGTTACATCGCAAGGTAAGACACTTGGCGACCAGATTGATCCGCGTTTCGGCAGATGTCAGTTTTTCATAATAGCCGATACAGATACGCTTGCGTTTGAGGCCGTGGAAAACCAGAATGCGCAGTTTTCCGGAGGCGCTGGTATACAATCGGGCCAGCTTATGGCTTCTAAGGGCGTAAAGGCCGTTTTAACGGGAAATGTCGGGCCCAATGCGTTTCAGACATTAAATGCCGCGAGAATACAAGTATTTACCGGTATTTCGGGTACAGTGAAAGACGCAGTTGAAAAGTATAAAAAGGGCGGATTAAAGCCCGCCGAGAGCGCCAGTGTGGGCTCCAAGTTCGGCATGCCGGGTAAGAGCGATGAAAAATTTAAAAAATAGTTTCCATAAATATGCGGAACGTATAGAGCTTTACAAGAGATTTGGATGTGATATCGAAAAAGAACGTAAATTTATCCTGGAGAAAGCGAGCCCGCTTTCAGGGGATATCCTGGAGATAGGAACGGGCAAGGGATATATGGCGATAACATTGGCGCAGCTGGGACTGAATTTCACAACTGTTGATATATCCGCCGAAGAACAGGAATTTGCGCGGCAAAATATCAAACATCTGAATCTGGAGAGGTTCGTAGATTTCAGAATAGAAAACGCCGAGGCCTTAAATTTTCAAAACGATAGTTTTGATATTGCACTTTCGGTTAACACCCTTCACCATCTAAAAAACCCTTTTAAGGTCATCGATGAAATGCTAAGAGTTCTTAGGCCTGGGGGCAGGATTGTTTTAAGCGATTTCACCAAAAAAGGGTTTAGCATAATTGAGATGATTCATAAGATGGAAGGAAGAAAGCACGACGCGCATACCGTAAAATTAGTTGACGTAAAAAAATATCTCAAAGATCAAAACCTGGTATTTGAGGAATCTTCCAGCAAATATCAAGAAGTGTTTATAGTTCACAAAAAATAAGAATATGATAATATCGATTGCGAGCGGAAAAGGCGGCACGGGCAAGACCACCATTGCGGTGAATTTGGCCCTCTCTTTTAAAAACGTTCAGCTTCTTGACTGCGATGTTGAAGGGCCGAATGCCCATATTTTTATAAAGCCTGAGATTAAAAGGCGGGAACCTGCCTATATTCCTGTACCCGAAGTCGACGAAACTAAGTGCAGCTACTGCGGAATGTGCAGAAAAGTTTGCGCATATAATGCTATTGCGGTGTTCCCGCCTTCTGATGATAATAAAAAGGGCAGCGTCCTTATTTTCCCACACCTATGCCATGGCTGCGGCGCGTGCAGCCTCCTTTGTCCCGCGATGGCAATAAAAGAAGTAAATAAAGGTATCGGTATTATCGAGATAGGAGGTAAAGACGATTTGCAGTTTATCCACGGTCGCCTCAACATTGGGGAAGCGATGTCTCCGCCGATCATACGACAGGTTAAAAATTACATAAATCCTACGCGCACAGTTATAATAGATGCCCCTCCGGGTACATCTTGTCCCGTAATTACAGCGGTGAAAGGAAGCGATTTTTGTATTTTAGTGACCGAACCGACGCCTTTCGGCCTTAACGATCTTATCTTGGCAGTTGAGGTAGTAAAAAAACTAAAAATACCATTCGGTATCGTGATTAATTGCGCCGATATAGGAGACGATAACGTTGATAAATATTGTCAGGATAATAAAATACCGATACTTCTCCGCATACCCTTTGATAGAGAAATAGCTCTTTTATATTCCAAGGGGATACCGATAGTCCATGCGAAAAAAGAGTACAAAGAAAAATTTCAGAATATGTTTAACTCAGTATCGAAGCTATTAACCCCGAGAGCGTTATGAAGCAGATTGTTATAATTAGCGGCAAAGGCGGAACGGGGAAGACCGTATTGACTGCCTCTTTTGCTGCCCTTGCAAAGAATAAAGTCATGGTTGACTGCGATGTGGACGCGGCGGACCTTCATCTTTTATTGCAGCCGGTTATTAAAGAGAGGCATGAATTTAAAAGCGGTAAAACTGCGCGCATTGATGCGGCAGCGTGCCAACAATGCAGTAAATGTATCAATGTCTGCAGATTTGGCGCCATAAGGGATGATTTTACTGTTGATGCCATATCATGCGAGGGGTGCGGCCTGTGCAGTTACGTATGTTTTGACGGCGCCATAATTATGGAGGAGAATCTATCGGGCGAATGGTTTATTTCGGATACGAAATACGGCCCTTTTGTTCACGCTAAATTAGGGATTGCCGAGGAAAATTCGGGCAAGCTTGTCGCTAAGATACGGCAGGTTGCGAAAGAGATAGCCGAAAAAAACGCAATGGATTATGTAATTGTTGACGGCCCTCCGGGTATCGGGTGCCCCGTTATTGCGTCACTCGCTGGTGCCGATTGCGCGCTTATAGTCACGGAACCCACGCTCTCGGGCCTCCATGATGCCGAAAGAGTCATAGAAGTAGCGCGGCATTTTAAAATTCCCGTTAAACTGGTAGTGAACAAATATGATCTTAATCCAGACATGTCAGACAAAATAGAATATTTTTGTAAAGAGAACGCCATCCCTGTGATCGGGAAAATAGCGTTTGATAAAGTGGTTATAGAATCAATAGTTAAAGGCAGAACTATCGTTGAATATACGAACGGAAAGATCAAAGAAGAAGTGGTAAAAATTTGGGAAGAGCTGAAGGGGTTCTCTCAATGCAGATAAAGATACTTTTTGACAAAATAACCGAAGACAAATCTCTTCACACTGGATGGGGCGTTTCATTCTTAATCAATGGCAGAATATTATTCGATACGGGCGAAAACGGGCAATGGCTTCTTGAGAATATGCAGATTTCGGGCATAGATGTAAGGAAAATAGAAGCGGTAATAATTTCTCACGATCATTGGGATCATACCGGAGGTTTGTGGGAGATATTGGTTAAGGGAAAAGGGCTTAAAGTTTATAGCTGCCCGCATTTTAGTAAAGAATTTAAGGAAAAAGTAAAAAATCTTCAAGGAGAACTGATAGAAGCCGATAATTTTATGGAAATTTCGAAGGATATTTTTGTTACCGGCGAAATAGGCGGGGCGTATAATGGCAGATATATGCCGGAGCAGGCGCTTATGGTAAAAACGAAAAACGGTTTGAGCGTAATAACCGGTTGTGCCCACCCGAGTATAATAAAAATACTGGGAAGGGTAAAAGAAAAATTTCCTGACGATGTTATATATTCAGTGTTTGGAGGGTTTCATTTGAAAGAAGATGATAAAAGGGCCGTAGAGATTGCCGCTGAAAGGTTTAAAGAGATGAAAATTAAAAAAGCCGGCCCGACGCATTGCAGTGGAGAGGTCGCGGAAGAGATTTTTAAGGAGCAATACGGCGATAATTTCATACAAATTCTGGTAGGGCAGACTTTAGAAATTTAATCGAAAAGAATAATATTATGAGAATCTGTATTCCCACGGAAATACCTAAAGATAAAAATACAGTTGTGTATGGTCATCTTGAGCGCGCGCCGTTTTTTACCATTTATGACAGCGAGAAACATACCTTTACTTCTCACCCCATGGGGGCATTAGATGGTAAAAATGTTGATATTGTCATCTGCGGCGGCATGAGTGCTGATGCTCTGCAGAAACTTAATGAAGCAGGTGTTAGAGTTTATATAGCAAGTTCTGGGACAGTGGAAGAAGTTATTAAAAAATACAAACAAGACAAATTAGAGGAAATTACCGTTGAAAATTCCCGTAATAATCTCCATTGTTGCTAAGAGGTTATTCATCAATCCGATTTAACTGGAGGATAACTGAGGTATGAAATGCTAATAGATTTGACTCAAATGCTGCCGGGAGAGGCCGGTGTAATAATAGAAGTTCAAGGTGGCCGCGGCCTAATGAGTAAAATTCAAAATATGGGAATAAGACCGGGTAAAAGAGTTATCAAAATAAGCTCTCATTTCTGGCGAGGCCCGCAGACTGTAGGAATAGATAATCTACAGGTTGCGATCGGTTTTGGCATGGCCAGAAGAATTTTTGTACAGGTTGAAAGATGAAAAAATGAATAAGATCTTATTGATGGGCAATCCCAACGTCGGCAAAAGCGCCATATTCTCAAGGCTCACAGGCGCGAGGGTAATGATTTCTAATTATCCCGGTACTACCGTGGAGTTTACGCAGGGCCAGATAAAAATCGGCGATGAGAGGCCTATCATCATAGATGTGCCCGGTACTTATACGTTAGAACCAACCTGTAAGGCTGAAGAAGTGGCTGTCAATATGTTAAAAGAAGGCGATGTGATTATTAATATTATTGATGCCACAAATTTGGAAAGGAATCTTTATTTAACTTTGCAATTGTTGGAGCAGGATATTCCGGTTATTGTAGCTTTAAATATGTGGGATGATACCAAACATAGAGGGATTCATATTGATATTAAAAAATTAGAGAAACAATTGGGAGCGCCGGTCGTTCCTACTTGCGGCCTGAGCGGCGAAGGCATTAAAGAATTGGTTTTGCGCCTGCCGGAGGCAAAAGCCGTAAAGGCTCCCATGGCTTCTGATGCCGAGCGGTGGGAAAAAATCGGGCAGATTGTAGAAGATGTCCAGAAATTGACTCACCGCCACCATACATTTTTAGAAATATTGGAAGATTTGAGCATTAAACCGCTCACAGGCCTGCCGATTGCTTTGGGCGTCATATATTGCGCCTTTTGGGTAATTCGTTTTATCGCTGAGAATTTAATCGGTTATATATTTGAACCTTTATTTGGAAAATTATGGCTGCCTTTAATGATACGATTGAGCGCACTATTAGGCGAAGGAAGTTTTTTGCATCACTTGCTTATCGGTAATCTTATTGACGGCACAATAAATTTCGGCCAATCCTTCGGACTTTTGACCACGGGTTTGTTTGTGCCCATTGCTATGGTACTGCCGTATATATTCAGTTTTTATTTAATATTAGGTATTTTAGAGGATTTTGGATATCTTCCCCGCTTGGCGATTTTGGTGGATAATCTTATGCATCATCTGGGGCTGCACGGATACGCTGTAATTCCTTTTATTCTAGGCTTAGGCTGCAATGTCCCGGGAGCGTTAGCTATTCGCCTCTTAGAAGAACGGCGCGAAAAATTTATCGCCGCTACTTTGATGGCTATCGCCATTCCCTGTATGGCTCAGATTGCGATGATTATCGGTTTGGTAGGACAAAGAGGGGGAAAGTACGTGGCGATAATATTTTTCACTCTTTTTACTCTTTTGGTGCTCAAAGGATTGATCTTAAATAAAGTCTTAAAAGGCGCAAGCCCGGAGATACTGATTGAGATACCTCCTTATAGGATGCCTCAGGTTAAGGCCGTAATCAAGAAGCTCTGGATGCGTCTATCCAGTTTCTTAAGGGAGGCGCTGCCTTTAGTGCTTTTGGGCATACTTTTCGTTAATATACTCTATGCGCTAAAAATTATAGATTTCTTGGCGCACATATTTGCGCCGGTTTTGACAGGTCTATGGGGTCTCCCCAAAGAAGCTATTTCCGCGCTTATTGTCGGCTTTTTGAGAAAAGACGTTGCCGTAGGTATGCTGGGCCCTCTTAATCTGACTACTAAACAGCTTGTAGTCGGTACTACCATTTTAGCCGTTTATTTTCCCTGTATAGCCACTTTTGCAGTATTAATCCGCGAGTTGGGGATAAAAGATATGTTAAAGTCTGCCTTGATCATGGTTATAGTCGCATTATCGGTGGGAGCGCTTCTCAATCTGATATTGTAAATTGACCCTTTCGACAGCGCTCAGGGTCAACCCTGAGCAAGCTAGGCGCGTCGAAGGGTTGACAAATTTAACCTGTTTTGTTATAATATGTTAACGAAAGAATAAAATTTTCATATTTATGCCCAAAAATAATTATTTCAAAAGCGTACTCTTACTTATAGTTTTTGCCTTCCTTTTTCTTGCTATTGGAGCGCGATTCTTCCATAACCACAGCGATTCAGACTTTCACGAAGACTGCCCTGTCTGCGTTTGGATAGTTACGTCAGTATTTACATTCTCGATTTTGCTTGTATTCTTTGATTTACTTTTAAGTTGCAGTCATATTTTTATCCCTTCATTGATTTTTCCTTTCAAGACTTACCACGCATCTCAATATCTGCGCTCTCCACCGGCCTCTATTTGATGTAGTTCCGATTATCTTTTGCAATTCCCTTTAAAATTTCGGGTTATATCAAGGAGGTAGGTACCAATGAAAAAACCTTTGGTATTTTTAATTACATTATTTGTGGCATGTCCGTGTCTCTTTGCCCAGAGCATAGACAGTAAAACAGAGACGGATCAGTTAAGAGAAGATCTGCAGACCCTAAAAGCGCAATTCGAAGATATGAAATCCCAGTATGAGGATAAAATAAATCAGTTAGAATCAAAAATCGAAAATCTTGAACAAAAGACAGCCTCGGCAGAAACAAAACCGGCTCAAGTTGCCCAAGCCCCGCAGACAGGCCTCGGCAGGTATTTCCAGAGTTTTAATCCAGAAATCAGCGTTATAGGCGATTTTATCTATCATGGTATAAATAAAGACGACGATGACTTACGTAATCAGTTTTCGATGCGGCAGGCGGAACTTGCTTTTTCCGCACATGTGGACCCTTATGCGCGAGGCGACTTTTTCTTCCATGTCGAACCCGATGGGAATGAATGGCATATAGGGCTTTGCGAAGGCTATCTTACGCTTCTTAATCCGCCCTATTTAGAAGACCTGCAGGCCAAAATAGGAAAATTCAAGGTTGAATTCGGCAAGGCAAATAAACTTCACTTGCATGCGCTGCCGTGGGTCGATTACCCCAACATTATTACCAATTATTTCGGGGGCGAAGGCATGGGTCAGCCGGGCGTTTCCTTAAGTTATCTTATTCCGAATCCGTGGGACAAATATATAGAATTGACAGCTCAGGTAGTAGACAACCATAATACGGCAAGTTTCGCCGGAGCCGACGGCGAAGATCTTGTATATTTAACGCATCTGAAGAATTTCTTTGATATAAACGAAGAATCTACTATTGAACTTGGCGGAAGTTTTGCTACAGGACGGAATCAAAGCGATCGCAATGACAAATGGACGTTTCTGGAAGGAGTAGACCTTACCTATAAATGGCGGCCGCTTAAGCAGGGCCTGTACAATTCTTTAATTTCGCAAAGTGAGATATTCCTGAGCCAAAAGCAGCAGGTAGATGCGCACACGGTAAGTTCTTTGGGCCTGTATTCATCACTGCAGTATCAATTTGCTAAACGCTGGTCGGTGTTTAGCAGGTATGACTTCTCGGAATTTCCAGATTATTCCGACAGGCGCGAGCAAGCCGTATCGGGAGGTTTGACTTTTGCTCAAAGTGAATACTGCTTTTGGAGATTACAGTATAAACACACTGATAGAAATTACTCTAACAATTCCGATGAAATCTGGCTGCAATGCGATTTTGGCTTGGGGCCTCACAGAAAACATGCATATTGATACTTTAAGGAGAACTTAAGATGCGAAAACTATTTTTTATGTTAATACTACTTCTCGGGCTTGCTTCAGCCGCACATGCGGATGATAAGATCCGAATACTTACCACGACATCCGATCTTAAATCCATCGCAGAATATATCGGCGGCAATAAGGTCGAAGTCGACAGTTTAGCCAAAGGGTATCAAGACCCTCATTTTGTGGAAGCGAAGCCGTCTTTTATGCTCAAAGCGAAGAAAGCGGACCTTTTTATCCGCGCAGGATTGGAATTGGAAATTGGTTATGAAGAGCTGATTATAGACGGCTCAAGGAATCCCAAGATAAGGTTTGGTCAACCCGGACATCTTGATGCTTCAGAGGGGGTGTATTTATTAGAAGTGCCCACCACTACAAAAGTGGACCGCTCAATGGGCGACGTTCATCCTATGGGTAATCCTCATTACTGGCTCGATCCTCTAAACGTTAAAATTGTCGCTTCCAACATTGCAAATAGGCTGTCCGAGTTATCGCCTGAAAATGAATCCTATTTTAAGAAGAATCTCGCCGAATTCAATAAAAAAATGGATGAAAAAATGGTTGAATGGCAAGAAAAATTAAAGCCTTTTAAAGGGCAACAGATCGCTATCTATCATCGCAGCTGGCCTTATTTTGCCGATAGGTTTGGGTTAAAAATTGGTTGTGAGCTTGAACCAAAACCCGGCATCCCGCCTTCACCGGGACATTTAAAAGAAGTGATCGAGATAATAAAAGAGCGCAATATCAATGCGATTCTTATGGAAGTCTTCTACGATGAAAAGCCGGCAAAATTTGTTAGTCAACAAACAGGCGCCAAGGTTGTAATTGTGCCAAACTCTGTGGGCGGGACAAAAGAAGCAAAGGATTACTTTAGTCTCATTGATATAATTGTAGAAGATCTAACGGGGGCTTTAAAAGGATGAGAAAAATAATCGAATTTAAATCTGTGAAGTTGGGTTACGGCAGAAAAATAATCTTTGACGGCTTAAACTTCGATATCTATGAAGGAGATTTTCTGGGTATAGTCGGGCCAAACGGCTCCGGCAAGACCACCCTTTTACGCAGCATAATGGGATTACTAAAACCCGCATCAGGCCAGATTACCAGAGATGCAAATTTACGATTCGGTTATTGTATGCAAAGGCAGTTTATTGACACACTTTTTCCGTTTACTGTTTTTGAGATTGTGATGATGGCACGGGCAAAAATTATCGGATCTTTAAAGAAGCCGTCAGGGAAAGATAAAGATACGGTTCTTCAGGCTATGGAAGCCGTGGGCATTCTGGATTTATCTTCCGAGTGTTTTTACAATCTATCCGGCGGTCAGAAACAAAAAGTACTTATTGCCAGGGCCTTGGCCTTAGAACCTAATTTCTTAGTTTTAGATGAACCGACTACGGATTTGGATATCAAGGCCGAAAGGGAGATCCTTGAATTGATAAAGACTCTCCATTTCAAAAAGAATTTAACCGTAGCTTTGGTCACGCATGAGTTGAATGAGGTAATAAACTTAGCGCAAAAGTTTATGTTTTTGAATAAAAGCATTCCGCATAAGATTTTTAAGAAAGAGGAACTAAGTGCCGAACTGCTTTCCGAGATCTTTGATACCGAGATAAAGATAAACGAAATTGATGGAAAATCTATGATTCTTTAAAAGAGGTGGATATGTTTGAGATTTTTAAAGAGCCTTTTATGGAAACCGCATTATTGGGCGGTTTAATAGTAGGTTTGATTTGCGCTTACTTGGGTGTTTTCGTTATATTGAAAAGAATTGTTTTTATGGGTATTGTGCTATCCGAGGTAGCGGCTTTAGGCGTCGCTATAGGGTTATTTGTCGGAATAAGCCCCATGTTCTCGGCATTTATCCTGACTATTCTGGCAGTCTTGTTATTTTGGATCCCTTTTACGGAAAAAAACATTTCCCGGGAAGCTCTTTTGGGATTTACGTATGCTTTTTGCGCCGCTATGGCCATTATCTTAATAGCTAAGAACCCCATCGCCGAAGCGAGAGGATTAAATCTTATCTCCGGGAATCTTCTTTATACGACTTGGTCTGATATAAAATTACTAGGTATTGCGGCAGCTATTATTTTATTCACAAATATGATCTTCTTTAAAGAATTTATCTTTATTTCTTTTGACCGGGAAACCGCTTTTACTACCGGGCTCAAAACAAATCTATTGGATTTTCTGCTTTATTTAACTATCGGAACCGCTATTAGCTTGTCTATGAAGATTTGCGGAGTAATCTTTGTTTTCGCCTCCTTAATTATTCCCGCTATGGGAGGACTTCTGATCGCGAAGACAATAGGAAAGATTTTCATTTCCTCAATTTTAATCGCTCTCTTTAGCGTGTTGATAGGCCTTTGGTTATCGTATAAATTAGACCTGCCGTCAGGCCCTGCAATTGTAGGATTATATGGATTATTTTTTATCGGCCTAACAGGGGCAAAATCTATTTTAGGTAAAAGATGAAGAGAACCATTTATTCAGTGTTAATTTTAGGGCTGGCATTTATTTTGAGTTCTTGCGCTACCGCTCCTATTAAACCGCCCGTCACCACTAAAGAACAAATATATCCGCAAACTACCGCGCCGGCCTTAAGACAGGATATTTCACATGTAGTCGCACCCGGTGAGACGCTTTGGCGGATAGCAAAGATGTATGATGTCAGTATAGACGATATCAGGCACGCGAACTGTTTAGGAAATTCGACCAAATTGAAGATGGGGCAACGTCTACTGGTAGAAAAGGCTGCTTCGATCAAACCGGTCATATCTCTTTATCCTTCAAATAAATGGAAATATATCATAATCCATCATAGTGCCACAGACGAAGGGAGCGCCCTTGCTTTTTATAAATTTCACCGTTCCCGCGGCTGGAAAAACCTTGGGTACCATTTTGTAATCGATAACGATAGTCATGAAAAGCAAGACGGGCAGATCGAAGTATCTCCCAGATGGATAAAAAAGCAGTACGGAACGCATTGCAAAGCAGGCGGTATGAATTATAAGGCAATCGGCATATGCCTTGTCGGTAATTTTAATACAGAGAGCGTTTCCGAAAAACAGATGGATTCCCTGGTCTATTTAGTAAATACGTTAAGGAAGTATTATAATATTTCGCTTAAGAATATTGTCGGGCACGGACAGGTCAAGGGCGCAAGGACAGAATGTCCTGGGAAAAATTTCCCATGGAGATCATTCTATTCAAAACTAAAAGAAGAAACCGGTAACTAATAAGAAAAAGATTGACAGTATAAATGACATGTGTTATTATTTTTGAAATAGTAATACTGAGGTGAGTATATGGGAATATCCCGGTTTGGTATTTCATTAGACAAGGTGCTGTTGGATAAATTTGACCGCCTTATTAAGGAGAAGAATTATACCAACCGCTCCGAAGCGTTCAGGGATTTAATCCGACAGGAGCTCGTAAAAAAAGAGTGGCTGGAAGGTAAAGAGATTGCCGGCGCAATTACGCTTATCTACGATCATCATAAAAGGGAACTAGTAAATAAGCTCATGGATATACAGCACGATTATCAGAAGCTGATTATTTCTACCCAGCACATACATTTGGATCATGATAATTGCTTAGAGATAATCGCAGTAAAAGGCGTTCCTCGCGAAGCGCAGAAACTGACGGATATTTTAAAATCGGTAAAAGGCGTAAAACACAGCGCCTTAAGCATGTCAAGTACAGGCAAAAATATTTAGCAGACGAATTATTTTTTTTGCGCATAGGTAGCACGATTTTAATAATTATAACACAAATTAGTAGGAGGAATTGATGAGAAAATGTTTTGTTTTAATATGTTGCATTTCATTTGTGTTATCTTTTATAAAACCGGCGTTCGCGAGCGAAGAGGAACTTATGGCCGAAATCAAAGTCCTTAAGGCAAAACTCGCGGATATGGACGAGCTTAAAGCGCGCGTTACCGAGCTGGAAAAACAGGTAAACGAACAAAAACATACTCTGATACAGCAGGAAGGAACCGTAACCGAAGTTAAAAAATCGCTTATAGATTATAAGCCGGGAGAAGGACTGAAACTTAAGCCGTATGGGCTTAATATACAGGCAGGGGCCACATTTGTATTACAGGGAACGCCCGACGCCAATAATGCCGGAGGCAGGGAGAAGTCACGGTTTGACGCCTCCTGGTCAAGTGACATTTTCATAGAAAAAGAATTTGACGACTGGGGACTTGCGTTAATCCACCTTGAGCCTGGGCAGGGCGATACTGTAGAGCCGGAATTATCAGTTTATAGCAATGTTAACCGGGATACAAACGATACAGGCGCCGATGTTCCGGTAACGGAACTATGGTATGAACACTATCTTTTCAATAAGCAAATAGCGTTTACATTTGGTAAGCTCGATCCGGCGAATTATGTGGACCAAAACGAATACGCGTTTGACGAAACTACCCAATTTTTGGGCCGCATATTCAGAAACTCACCCGCAATAGAATGGCCGGACGACAATACCCTGGGAAGCCGCTTGATTCTAGCGCCGGCCGAGATGCCGTATATGTCGCTCGAAGCTGCATACTTTGATGCCGATAATGACTGGGAGCAGGTATTCAACGACCCGTTTGTTTCGGTGCAGCTTAATCTTAAACCATACAGCATTTTTGACGCCGATTCCGAACAATGGGACGGTAATTACAGGTTATATTGGTGGATAAACTGCCGCGACCATTCTAAACTTGTGGCGGCAGGCAAGCCAGATACGGATGAGGCGGAAAGGATAAATACCGGTTTTGGATTAAGCTGCGACCAAATGCTTACCGATGAGTTTGGGATATTCGGCAGATTTGGCTGGCAGAGGCCGGATGTGGAAATCGTTAGCACCAACCCTAACGCAGCGCCTGTAGAGTTTTCGTGGTCAGGAGGCCTGCAAATGACAGGTAAGCGCTGGAATAGGCCCGATGACGTACTTGCTTGCGCGGTTGGCCAGTTATTTCCAAGCAAAGAATATAAGGACGCAGGCCACGGCGGCTCGGCGGAGGGGCATTTGGAGTTATATTATAAACTTCAAATCCTGAAATATCTCGCCCTTACGCCTGATTTTCAGCTTGTATGGAATCCGCGCGGTGTTGATGAAACTGATCCTATATTTGTATATGGCTTAAGAGGACAAGTGGATTTTTAAATTGTAAAGAAAGGAAAGAATATGCATATTCCGGATGGATATTTAGGGCCCGCGACAAGCGGCGTATTTTACGCCGTAATGATCCCGATTTGGATAACGGCGTCTAATATTATGAAAAAGACGCTTAAGGCTGCTCAGGTGCCGCTGCTTGGCATAGGCGCGGCATTTACTTTTGTGATAATGATGATAAATATTCCGATCCCCGGAGGTACAACAGGACACGCAGTAGGAGGGGCGCTTGTAGCGATAATACTGGGCCCGTGGGCCGCGTGTATCGCAGTTACTGTGGCGCTTGTGATACAGGCACTCTTATTCGGCGACGGAGGCATTACGGCGATAGGAGCAAATTGTTTTAATATGGCGTTTATCATGCCGTTTACCGCATATTATATCTATAAGATGATTGGCGGAAATTCGCCCTTCGGCTCCAATCGTCGTGTAATCGCCGCGGGAATAGCGGGATATGTCTCCTTAAATATCGCGGCGTTTTTTGCCGCGATCCAGTTTGGGATACAACCGCTTTTGCATCATACCTCCACCGGCCAGGCGCTGTACTGCCCTTACGGGCTGAATGTCACTATTCCCGCTATGGTCGGGGAGCATCTCTTTATATTCGGATGGGTCGAGGCGGTTGTGACCGCATTAGCCGTGAAATACATCCAAAAACAGGACCCGTCTTTAATAAGGGCATAGGAGGATTAAAATGAACGTTACCAAAAAGTTATGGATCGGGCTTTTGATACTCATCGTTCTCTCGCCGATCGGGCTTCTTCTGCCGGAACATTTCAAAGCAGGCGCCGCATGGGGTGAATGGGGGATTGATGAGATAAAGGAACTTGTCGGCTATATACCTCAGAGGTTGGAAAAGCTCGCGGGCATCTGGAATGCCCCTATTCCTGATTACGCGTTTAAAGGGTGGGAGGGGAAAGGATTAGGCGGTTTAAGCATAGCATACATCATTTCAGCAATAATAGGAATAGTTACCGCTGCCCTTATCATTATGCTGATCGGCAAAATTCTTATGAAGAAATGATTGACCGTTTCATGCTAAGCGCGAAATAGTCGGTAAAGTAAAAAATAAGCCCTTATTGCAAAATAAAGATAGACAAAAACCGCTGTAGGGTGTACAATAACACCATCACAAACAAAGATTAGCTATCTTGGACCGCGGGATTAGATTACTAACCTTGCGGTTTTTTTCATGTTTACCCATAGGAAATCACATTTATGACGCAAAAATTGCAACAACACTCATCATTTTACAGCCTCGGCATCGCGCCGAGGATCCTTGAAGTATTGGATAAGATGCGTTTTACCGTTCCTACGCCTATTCAGCATAAGGCGATCCCTGTAGCAATAGAAGGCAAAGACATTATCGGTATCGCGCAGACAGGTACGGGCAAGACACTTGCTTTCGCCATACCTATAATTCAACAGTTTGCCCAGAAGAAAGGCAGATGCCTTATCCTTGCTCCCACAAGAGAGCTGGCCATACAGATAGACGAGGCATTTCAGAAGATAGCTGTGATCTTTGGTATACGCACAGCCGTTCTTATAGGCGGGGCATCCATGCATCTGCAATTACAGGCCCTGAGAAGAAATCCCCGCATTATAATAGCGACACCGGGCAGGCTTATTGACCACATGGATCAGCGCACAGTGATGTTGGCGGATGTCAGCATTCTAGTCCTTGACGAGGCCGACCGCATGCTCGATATGGGGTTTTTGCCGGATATTAAGCGCATCCTTAGAGTTATTCCGAAAGATAGGCAGACGATGCTTTTCTCGGCCACTATACCCGGAGAGATCATGGAAATAGCATCTGCCCATATGAAACTTCCGGTTCGCGTGGAGATGGCGCCCTCAGGCACTACGGCAGAACGCATTGTCCAGGAAGTCTTTGTCGTAAGAAAAGATATGAAAAAAGAGCTGCTCAAAAAGCTGCTCTATCAATATCACGGGCCGGTGCTTCTTTTTTCCCGCACGAAGATAGGCGCGTCTAAGATCACCCGCTTTATCAGAGAATTGGGCCACAGGGTCGCGGAGATACATTCCGACCGCTCCCTGCCGCAACGCCGGGAAGCGCTCGAAGGCTTCAAGAGAGGCAAATACAGGATACTTGTCGCCACAGATATCGCGTCAAGAGGCATTGATGTTATCGGAATAGAACTTGTCATTAATTATGATCTTCCTGAAGATGTCGAAAATTATGTACACCGGATCGGCCGCACAGGGCGCGCCGGCCATGAAGGCCGCGCCATCTCTTTTGCGACGCCGGAACAGGGCATGGATGTCAAGAGTATCGAAAAACTGATCAAAACCGATCTGTGCATATTGGAACATCCGGACCTTCCCCGCGAGAGATTTCTTCATCCTAAGCAGTATATACCTTCCAGCAGAAATAGGACCCATGGGCACGGGCAAAAGAGGCACTTTAAGCCGCACAGCAGGCGGAATTTCGGAAGATAAGTTTCAGCAAAAGAAAAGAGAAGAAATGGAAATAAAAACCTCACGAAAGCGTAGAAAATGCAGGTATCCGCTCTGTAAAAATATTCTCAGCATTTACAACCACGAATCTTATTGCCATATCCATCTCGGCCATATTTTCCGGGACGACAAAGTCGTTAAGGGCCGCCCTTCACTGTCTTTGGTCGGTAAATGAAAGGATAAGAAGCCATGATAGATCAAACTAAAAAAAGATACAGGTTCAGGCTTGTAGTTCCGGCCTTTCCGGCCATCAATATATATTCTATTGCCGCAAGAAGGACTACCGCTTTAGGCCCGGTATGCGTAGCCAGCTCTGTCGCTAGAATGGCAAAATGGGACGCTGAAGTCATAGATGAAAACAATCTCCGCATATTCGGCCCAAAAAACAATTCAGGCAAGGCAGACCATGAGTTTTTACAAAAGACGCGGCCTGCGGACGTTGTGGGATTGTACGGTGGGCTTACAAGTACCATTCCGCGGCTCTATGAGATAGCGCGGTTTTATAAGAATAAAGGGGCAGTGATTGTAGCCGGCGGACACCATTTCTGCGAAGAGACGATACCCGAGGCGCTCTATTCGGGTATTGATTATGTAGTCATCGACGAGGGCGAAGAGACTATTACCGAGCTTCTCGCGGCTCTGGAAGAAAACAGAGATGTAAGCGGTATAAAGGGCATTGCCTACATTGATAACGGCAGGATCACGTTCACTCAAAAAAGAGAACCCATCACCGATTTCGACAAATTACCCATACCAAATTTTTCTCTGGTGCGATACGCGAAGATGAAAATTTATCCTGTTGAAAGGATACGGGGCTGTGGCATGAACTGCGAATTTTGCGCCGTCAAAGGCAAGCCGCGACGCTCTTCGGTAGAGCGCCTGTTTGAGCGCATCAGCCACCTAGCAGAGACAAGAAACGCCAGGAATTTTTTCATCGTCGACGACCTTTTCGGGCAGGACCGCGAAGAAACGATAAGGTTCTGTAATATGATGTATGATTATCAGCGCCGCATAGGCAAGAGAATAGGCCTGGGCGTCCAGATAAGACTGGATAAAGCAAATGACCATGAGCTTCTTTCCGCGATGCGTCGCGCGGGCGTAAACGGAGTGGCCATAGGTTTTGAATCCCCCATCGAGG
This sequence comes from Candidatus Omnitrophota bacterium, assembly GCA_018894435.1. NCBI lineage: Bacteria > Pseudomonadati > Candidatus Omnitrophota > Candidatus Omnitrophota bacterium. The sequence continues at coordinate 30,190 of JAHIPI010000069.1, forward strand.
AAGAGCTGAAAGCGATGCAGAAGCACCTGAAGCCGGCCAACATGATACAGATGGCAAGAACATTCCGCAAATTCGGGTTTATAGTCCATGGCATGTTTATCTTTGGTTATCCGTCCGCCGAAGGGGTAAAATTTTCTATGACGGCGCGCGAAAGAATGAGACATTTCAAGAATTTTATACGTAAAGCAGGGATCGATACCGTGCAGATACTCTTGCCCGTTCCTTTGCCCGGCACTGAATTCAGGCGCCGCCTTGAGGCCGCCAACAGGCTTTATCCGCTGCAAAATATAGGGTGGGAATATTATGACGGCAATTTTCCTCTCTTTGAGCCGGACGAACCCCTGACCGCGGAAGAGATACAGGACTCTGCCTGGGGTATTATGAATAAATTTTACCAGTTTAAATATATGCTGTTCGTGGTTTTAAACCTCTTTTCCTTCCCGGGGATCATCTTTTTCCTGCATAATATCAAAGCAGGATGGAGGAGATGGTACCGCGAGATGCGCGGCTCTATAATACGTGTCACCGGTTGGATATTTTTAAAGCAGTGGACAGCGGCGTTTCAAAAAGGAGTGTTTTTACAAAAGCTCTCAAAAGCGAAAGACTATTTGAAAACAGTGCGGACTTAGCCTACATCCGAATACATAATTCTTGCCTTACCTAACATGCGGTGCTATAATCAAAGCCGGGTTCAATAACCCGGCTGTTTTATTATCAATAGGGTGTCCCCAAGCGGCACGTCCCTAATAGAGGCGATATGGAATTCGGCGTAAGCAAAGATAAAAATGAAGCCTTAAAAGCAAAGATGATTTTATTGGGCATAAAGGACGCCGACTTGGAGGAAAAATTCATACGCTCAAGCGGGAAAGGCGGGCAGAAGGTCAACAAAACATCCTCATGTGTTTATCTTAAACATGGGCCTACGGGCATAGAGGTCAAGTGCCAGAGTGAGCGTTCTCAGATATTAAATAGATTTCTAGCCAGACGCATACTCACGAACAAGATCGAAGCGCTTATAGTGGGCAGAGAATCCGAGGTGCGGCAGAGAATAGAGAAGATAAGGCGCCAGAAGCGAAAGCGTTCCAAGAGGGCCAAAGAGAAGATGCTCCGAAATAAGAAAATGCATTCGGAGAAGAAAGAATTACGCAGGCCTCCCGTTAATGAATTATAGGCCGGCGAAAAGGCGTGCGAAAAGGAGGAGAGGATGAGAAAAATATTGTTGCTGTTAGTAGTAATTGTGAGCGCCGGCTTGACTGTGGCGCCTTTTTCCTTTGCGCAGGATGAGGGCGGCGCTGAGGAAGGCGGTTTCGATGTGGGGTATCCTTCGGGGGAAGGAACAGGGAGTGAAACGGACGATGAGATTTACGGAGGAGGAAGTCTTGGAATTGAAGGCGATAGCGGCATTGTTGAAGGCGGAGAGGAAAGCGGCATAGTTGAAGGCGGCGGAATGGAAGAAGACGAAGATGATAGCGGTATTGTAGAAGGCGGAGGGATGGAATAAGGCAAATAGGAAATTGGCTATGGCAGAGACAAAAAAGATACTTAAATTAACGGACGCGGTAGATTGCCAGGACGGCTCTATAGTCAGTAAAGAGATCGTGAAAGGCAAGACGGGCGGCGTGACGTTGTTTGCCTTTGATAAAGGCCAGGGCCTGAGCGAACATACGGCGCCGTTTGACGCATTGGTTTACATAATGGATGGCGAGGCAGCTATAACTATATCCGGCAAGGTATTTAATCCTAAAGCGGGCGATTTTATTATAATGCCGGCGAACGAGCCGCATTCCGTGAAGGCCGTAAATCGTTTTAAGATGATGTTGGTCATGATAAAATCATAAGTCCGCCGTAGAAGCGGCAGATATAATATCAGAATAGAAGGACAATGAATATGGCCCTGCTATCGAAATCTAGCGGCAAAGCCATGCTGCTCTTAGCCATCGCCGGCTTACTGGCGTTTGGGTCTTCCAGGAACGGCTTTACGGCCAAACAGTCGTTCGTTCTTTTTATATTCTTATCCTCGATTTTAGGCACCTTATTTTTCTGGGACGTGAGAGTCAGCCTTGTCTTTGTAGGCAGCGGTATTTTGTTTTTGACGCGAAGCGTCGACCTAAAGACTTTTATCCAGTACGCCTCTTTTGATGTAATTCTCTTTCTTATCGGCATGATGATCGTCATAGGCGCCATGAAAGAGACGGGCATCTTCCATTTGCTGGCGAATGCGATATTGCGCATGAAACGCATAAACGGCGTCACTTTATTTATCCTCCTCGGCATAATATCCGCCGCGTTCTCCGCGCTTATGGGAGAAGTGGCGTCCATATTGCTTATGGTAGCCATAATATTTGACATATCCAAATCGTTAAAGGTAAAGGCGGCGCCTCTCATAATATTTTCTGTTCTTACCACAAATATAGGCTCCGCTTCCACGTTGCTCGGTAATCCGGTGGGCGTCCTTCTGGCATTGCGCGGAGGGTTGTCTTTTGAGGACTTTTTGCGCTGCGCTTTTCCGGTTTCGGCCGTGGTACTTTTTGTGGCTATAGCTATTTTGGTATTGTGGTACAGGCCATATGTCAAAGAGGTCTCAGCGCGCCTCGCATCGGGGCTCGGCCAAAAGGTGACAAGTTCCTTTTCATTAGACGCCCACACAAAGATCAGTATTGTTATATTCCTTTTCATGATCGCATCCATCGCTTTACACAAACGCATAGAGATTTTTTTTGGGATGGAAAATAACGCTATTTTGGTGATCTCTCCGGTAATATTCGCCGGCTTGCTCATAGCCTGCCGCAGGGAAAAAGCGAAATATTATATCGAGCAGGCAGTGGACTGGACTTCGATATTATTTTTTATGTTTCTTTTTGCCCAGGCGGGCGTGATCCAGGCCTCCGGCATAGGGCTATTGTTTGCCGAAAAGATCACTTCGGCCTTTGGAAGTAACCCTAAGCTCCTTGCCGGGATGGCGCTATTTTCAAGCGGTTTTCTTTCGAGCGTTCTGGACAACACTGTGGTAGTGGCCTCCTATATACCCGTTGTGCAGAACCTGCATATTTTAAATTTCAGCTTAAAGCCGCTTTGGTGGTGCATCCTTTTCGGCGCCTGTTACGGAGGCAATATTACTATAATAGGCTCAACGGCCAATATTGTAGCTCTGGGCGCGCTTGAACGCGAAGAGCATCTTAAGATAGGTTTTCTGGAATGGTTCAAAATAGGGCTATTAGTGGGCGTCGTCTCCATGATTATAGCGTATTTTGCGGTAACATCCTTTAATATCTTTTCTATGTAAAAACCCTCATTTTTCGCTTGACAAACTCATGCCCCTGTGATACACTACCCCCTGTAGTAAATGAAGGAGAAATAGCTTGGACCGTAAGGTAAGTGAACATTCGCCTTGCGGGTTTTTTTGTTTTTTTGTCGTTATTTACTATAATCTTTTAGGAAAGGAGGTAGTAGATAATGGCAAAAGGAAAAGTTAAGTGGTTCAATAACCAAAAAGGTTATGGATTTATTACACCCGAGTCAGGCAACGATGTATTTGTGCATCACAATGCGATTCAGGGCGAGGGCTATAAGTCTTTAGAGGAAGGTCAGGAAGTCGAATTCGAAATCCAGAACGGTCCTAAGGGCGAGCAGGCAGTAAATGTAGTGAAGCTGTAACTCGAAAACATAGGGGCCCGGCTATAAACGCCGGGCCTCTTTTTTTGCCCGCCCCTCATTTTTCGCTTGACAAACTCATGCCCCTGTGATACACTACCCCCTGTAGTAAATGAAGGAGAAATAGCTTGGACCGCAAGGAAAAGGAATATTCGCCTTGCGGGTTTTTTGTTTTGGCCGTTATTTACTATTAAATCTTTTAGGAAAGGAGGTAGTAGATAATGGCAAAAGGAAAAGTTAAGTGGTTCAATAACCAAAAAGGTTATGGATTTATCACCCCCGAGTCCGGCAACGATGTATTTGTGCATCACTCAGCGATTCAGGGTGATGGCTATAAGTCTTTAGAGGAAGGTCAGGAAGTCGAATTCGAAATCCAGAACGGTCCTAAGGGCGAGCAGGCAGTAAATGTAGTGAAAGCATAACTCAAAAGAGCCAAAAGGCTCGGCGATAGGCGCCGGGCCTTTATTCTTAAGTGAGAAAAATCGGAGGATGAGGATGAAGATTTACGTAGGCAATATGTCGTACGATACCACCGAAGATGATTTAAAGCAGGCCTTTGAAGCTATGGGCCAGGTGGCGTCGGTCAGCATCATTAAAGATAAGTTCAGCGGCAGATCCAAGGGTTTCGGATTTGTCGAAATGCCTGATAATACCCAGGCCGAAGCCGCTATCGCAGGGCTAAACGGCAAGGACTTACAGGGCAGGACCCTCAATGTCAATGAAGCGCGTCCCCGCACAGATGATAAACCGCGCGGCGGCGGCGGTGGTGACAGAGGAGGCTCAGGAGGCGGCGGCAGAGGCAGGCGTAATTCCTGGTAAGAGGGTTATTCCTTTAGAATAGCCGGATTCGAACAATATAAAATCCCCAGGCAGAAAATGCTTGGGGATTTTTATTTGTGCGCCCGGCAGGGCGCACTTACTTGAAGGTGAAAGTCCTTTACAGGCCTGATAGGAGGAACTGTTAGCCGGACGGCAAGGGTGTCCGCCGTGAGGCGGAATCTGAAGGAAGCCGCAGGCAAAGCGCTGGCCCGACGAACAGGAAGCGCATAGAGGCGGGCATGCCGGGTGAGGAGGCAAATGTCTCTCAAGCCCAATACCTATCCGGAAGGCATGAACGTATATGCGACGGGCATAAGCGTGAAGGTAAGTGTGCATTACCCGGGGAGGTCTGTCCCGAACAACGGACAGAAGTCAGCAGAGGGCATAGTAGTCAAAACGAAATCAGTTTTGATGAAGGCCTGAACATGTAGTAAGGATAAGGAACTTTTACTTCGATGACAGATAAGACGCCGACAAAGAGGAATGAAATATCCGAAACCGTCTCAAGAGGCAAGGAGCGGAACTCCCCATGGCCTGAAAACGGTGCGTCCAATGTTACGGTAGCTAAAGATACTCCAAGTCCGAATCAAGACCAACTCATGGAACAAGTAGTCGAACGAGGCAACATGACTTTGGCCCTGTGTCAGGTAGAAAAGAACAAAGGCGCTCCCGGAATAGATGGTATGACAACGGAAAACCTTCGTTCCTATCTACATAAACATTGGCCGAAGCTGAAAGATGCTCTGTTGAATGGAACCTATAAACCAAATCCCGTGCGAGCCGTAGAAATCCCAAAGCCCGGAAACAGGGGAGTGAGAACTCTTGGCATTCCCACGGTTTTAGACCGTCTGATTCAACAAGCAATTCACCAAGTCCTAAGTCCTATCTTTGACTTGGGCTTCTCAGAGTCAAGCTACGGATTCCGTCCAAATCGCAGTGCTCACATGGCGGTCAGGCAATCCCAAAACTATGTGACAAGCGGGAAGGTATGGGTCGTGGACATTGACTTGGAGAAGTTCTTCGATCGGGTAAACCATGATATATTGATGGCCAGGATTGCTCGAAAGGTGAAAGATAAGAGAATTTTGCTTCTTATCCGCCGCTACTTGCAATCCGGCGTTATGCAAGATGGACTTGAAAGCCAAAGCGTGCAGGGAACTCCGCAAGGAGGGCCTTTATCACCACTTTTGTCGAACATCTTACTTGATGACCTCGACAAAGAGCTGGAACGCCGAGGACATGCGTTCTGCCGGTATGCGGATGACTGTAATATCTATGTCGGGTCACGCCAATCGGGAGAACGAGTATTAAAGTCCATCACCGACTTCCTTGAACGTAAACTTAAGCTCAAGGTGAATAAAGACAAGAGCGCGGTTGACCGTCCTTCACGGAGAAAATTCTTAGGGTACTCAATGACAGTGAATCTCAAGCCGCTTCTCAAAGCGGCCCCGGAATCATGGAGACGTCTAAAGGGTAACCTGAAGGAAATATTCCGAAAGGGCAAGGGCCGTAATCTTGGGCGATTCATCCAAGAGGAGCTGAATCCTGTCTTGCGAGGTTGGGGAAACTACTTTAAACTCAACCAGACAAAGATAGCATTTGAGGAAACCGATTCATGGATAAGACGTAGGCTTCGCTGTGTTATCTGGCGACAGGCCAAACGCTTCCATGCCCGGAAGAAGAAACTTATGTCAAGGGGGCTGTCCGAAGAACGAGCAATGTTATCAGCCGGCAATGGACGAGGCCCTTGGTGGAATGCCGGAGCTTCGCACATGAACGAAGCCTATCCCAAGAAATACTTCGACTCTCTTGGGCTTATATCACTACTGGATGAGTTGCGAAGGATTCAATTAACTACACGAACCGCCGTATACGGAACCGTACGTACGGTGGTGTGAGAGGACGGCAAGGGAAAACCTTGCCTCCACTATTGACTCATAAGTAAATGTTACCGAAGTTAATGATTAATGGTGACGTCTGGTTTTGTATGTCGTAGCGAAGATTTTTTCAAGTTTTTTCTCCATAGCCGCCCTTAATCTAAAAAGGTTAAGATAGGCAACCTGTTCTTTGAGAGATTCTTTTACAGAAGCCGATGCATATGGCGATTCCAAGACCCTATCGTAAGGTGTCTTTGGGGTATCATAACGCTTCACGGTCTTCGATGCAATCCTTTTCTTCTCCAGGAGCTTGAATGAAGGCAGGAAGAAGTTATGGTAGAGCCTCCACTCGGTTTTATACAGGTCATTCATAAGAGGCACGACATCGGGATTATCCAGTCTATGGTATCCTATCCACTGCCTTACGTGCGTCCAGTTCTTCTGTTCGATATGGCAGTTATCATCCTTGCGATATGATTTGGACCGAGTAAAGCTAATAGGCTTTTTTCTCTGGCCAAAATGCCTCATGAGATGGTAATTGATAAATTCGCCTCCATTGTCGCAGTCAAAGCCCAATAGCGGGAAGGGAAGGTTCTCTTCGACGTCTTTTATCTCAGCTACTACGCCGGCTTCACCCTTGCCCCATACGGCTCTTTGCTCTGTTCAGCCTGTGGCAATGTCTACGAAGTCAACAGTGTAGGCAAACATACCGGCGAGGTTCTCGCCGCAGTGCGCTACAGTGTCAGCTTCTAAAAAGCCTGGGCGGGCCTCGTTCCACTGCTCGGTCTTAATGGGTATCTGCTTGCGTAAAAGGGTGCCGGGCTTAGTGGTCGATCTTCCTCGGGTCTTATATTTTATGCGTAACGGCTTAAGAAGCCTATCAATAGTTGCGGCAGATATCTTGCGAAGCGCTTTAACTGCTTCTAAAGATAGGCCTCCGTATTCTTCGGAGTAATACCTTAGCCACATAGGCAGAATAACCTTCATCCTCTTGGAGCACGGAAGATTCGCGCAAAGCCATATGCGGTTAAGAGGTTCTATTACAAAGTGCTTGCCGTAACTTGAAGGCCGGCCCCTCTTTTTGGGCTTAGGTTTGGTAAAACGCTTAAAATTATTAAGCAGCCTTATGGCGTGCTTTCTGTGGTAAGAGCAGTTTATGCAGAACTCGGTCAGGATTAATGTTTTTTCCTGGCGGCCTGCTCTTTTATAGCGTAAGTAAATAGTCTCAAGGTATTCCATTCTAGCCTTCGGACTCATGATATAACCCCCTTTCGAGGGTTATATTTTGCGGTAACATCATTTATGAGTCAACGAATGCTTAGAAATTTACCTTGGGTAACATTTAATGTGAAGCAATTCGCTACTCGATTATCCCCTTGACGCTCCCGATATAATGTGATATACTTGTTATACCAATCAAAAGGGAGAAGTAAAAAAGGGGGATTCACATGAAGTCGCGTACAACATTGTTCGTATGTCTACTATTTTTAACCTTCTTCATAATCTCATCTTTCGCATTTGCCGCTGACCAAAAATCACCCACAGAAATATATCTTGACGAACTACAAGCCCAGGGTAAAGAACGTGTTATCGTTTCGTTTAACGATGATGCAATAGTAGATACTTCTTTGGTGGATAAATATGGCGGCAAATTGATACGTTTATTCACCACAATAAAAGCTCTCGTCTGCGAAATTCCTCAAGAAAATATTGAATTATTAAAGCAGGAAGAATCCGTTAAGAATGTATATCCGGATGTGATAGTAAGGGCACAACCAGGTTCTGAAGAACGCGATCCGAAAGAATTAAGGAATTTTCTGCGGCTTAAGAAGGGATACTTTAGAGAAATACGCGAAGCGCGTTTAACGACTTTACGACAGGCTACGCGAGAGTACCTTCAAGCGTTAAAAGCAATTGCCGCTGAAAGAAAAAGGCTTGTGAAATTATACAACGAAGCGGTACGTAATTTTAGAAATGCTAATAAGAAAAACAAACCGATTTATCAGGCGCAAATTGCGCAATATGCACAATTGCTAAAAGAATGTCGCTTGAAGCAAAAAGAAGCACGGGAAGAATACAAACGAAAAGTAGAGATAGCAAAAAGTACTTATGTTACAGCTAGCGGAGAATGGGAAGAAAAAGTAAATGAACAGATGATGCTTTTATATAGTGGGCCCGCCGAAGTTAAGTGGAATAATTTAGAAGCGGGTTTAAATTCTCAGGCTGCTTGGGATAGGTATGACCTTGACGGGGCCGGCATAAAAATTGCATTCTTAGATACAGGGGTAAATTATGATTTACTAAATTTACAGCCAAGTTATCTTGGTGGAACAGATTTTGTTGAAGATGACGGTAACCCGTTGACTACTGATGTTGAAGAGAATCATGGGACAAAAGTGGTATCATTGGCAGTTGGCAGGGGAGATGATAAAGTTGTAGGTGTGGCATATCGCGCAGGCTTTTATGCGGTAAAGGTGTTAGATGCAAGCGGGACAGGGTGGGGTAGTGATGTATGGGCTGGCATTGAGTGGGCTTCGGCAGAACCGCATAAAGCCGATATAATTTCTATGAGCTTAGGTGCCTATGACGAAGATTATCCGCTAGAGCAGTATCCCTTATGGCCGTATGAAAGACAAGAATTTGAAAACAAGTGTAATAATGCATATAATGCAGGGATTATCCTTGTGGCCGCTTCAGGAAATAGAGGCTATGACCATTCCAGTTATCCGGCCGCTTTTACAAATGTAATATCTGTAGGCGGACATGCTGAAGATCAGACGCGGTATGTCTATGAGGAAAATAGCTCGGACGGTGGTGTGGATATAGTTGCGCCGGGTTCCCGTGTATATACTGTTAAACCCGATAATTCCACTTGGTGGGTTTGGGGCACATCCTTTTCTACTGCTCATGCTGCGGGTTTAATTGCCCTTCAGCTTCAATACGCCCGCCAAAATCACACAGACATAGGCAAAAAAATGCAACCAAATAACGGTTACCTCTGGGAAGTTATGAAACATTCTGCAGTTTATTTACCTAATTTTGATCCCGATCCTGAGCCTCCCGATTATACTGACTATCAAGGTAACGGCAAAATATGGGCCGCGGAGACAGACCCGCCACCGGTACCCCCATACGTGCCGAAAGACGGCAGCATAGACGCCATGGCCTCAGAATGGCCGTTATCATATGATGTTGTCTATGATAACTATCTTTACCTCGAGGAAGACCTATATCCTGCCTATTACATCGGCACAAGCATGTATTACGACGTCAATCTCACAAACAATACCGATACCGCCGGAAACTACCTGAGCGATATCGAAGACCTGAACGTCACAGCGACGCAGGCATACTACCAACATCAGAGCGAAGCAATTCTACCGGGCTCGCCAATCTGCGCATTCTCTACAATATCATCTCTTACGGCAGGAAGCCTGGAGATTTTACCGGATACATATTATCTGCCATGGGCAATGGTCCCGGGCCTCAACAGGACCGCGCTCGACCTCGAATTCGAATTCGCCGATGACACCAATAACCGGCTCATAAAAGTATCGTATCCCTACGCCAACCTCTGGTGCCCGCCAGCGGCAGTTAACGAAGGTTTTCCTTTAGAATAAAGCTTTTTTGAGGCGGGTTTTTTTTAGTCCGGAAACCCGCCCTTTTTATGCCCATAGATCGCTATATTAAATATCATAGGACTGTATTCATAACTCGTTATCTCATAAATAGATACGCCGGATAATGCTCGACAATTGTTAAATATAAAAAAGTAAGTTTTTCTCTATTGAATTACCTATTGCTATATGGTATAATTACTTATGAGGTATTATGGCAATGTAGTCTTTAAAAGGCTATTATTTTTTTCATAACTTCTTTTAGTATTTTTAAAATCTGTTAAAAAAGGTAATGGCGATGAATAAGCGGCGGCACCTTACAACATTTCGTACAAAATCACCAAGATATCGCCCTATATTTGGCGGTATGCTTTTTGCCATAGCCGGCCTCTTTATTTTAACCTGCAGTGCCTTTGCCGAAGTCCCTACGTATAATTGGCTTGTCACGGAGATTCAGGTTCCCGTAGACCAATCTTATGGAAGATCAGATCCCTCCCTTGCTATTGACAATCAAGATGAGCCGCATATAAGTTTTGGCGTAAACCAGGGTTCTGATGGCTGGCCCGCGCACATTTATTATACTTACAGAGAAAATAACTCTTGGCAAAATCAGCAACTGGTCTGGAAACCATATGCCTGTGCAGAGACGTCAATTTTTTTAGATAGCAATAGCAGAGTTCATATTGCGTATGCAACTGAATACGGACAGGGCGTGTCATATAGAACCAATAAGAGCGGAAGCTGGCAGGAGGATGCATTAAAAGGCACATGGACAGGCAATTACGAATCAATGTGTATCGATGACAATGGCAATTTTCACGTTGCATATTGGAACAATAACGGCGGCGCGGAAAAGATACATTATATGTTCTACAACGGAACAAGTTGGCAGCCGGCAGAAGGTACACAACAGAATATCGATACTGATATAAAAGAATATTCATATATGTTGAAGCCAGTGACAGTTATTGTAACTCACGGCCTCAATCCGGTACCGTATGTCATTGCCGGCAGAAAAAACGGCGGCCTTAAATATTATTACAAATCAAGCGGCACGTGGGTTGGGCCGATAACTTTTGGAGATAGTTATAATATCCTTCAAGATCCAAATGGGGCGATGGCTTTTGACAGCAATAATAACCTATACTGCATCGTTCAATTAGATATAAGTCCTCAAAAACTCTTTCTCGGTATAAAGAATCCTACGCAGTGGTCCTATGAGGAAATTGCCCAATTATCTTCAGGCAGTATAGTCAGGGCTTCCTTAACTATTGATACTCTAAATCAAATACATGTTGCGTATGTCGATGGACAAGACATTTTTTACAAAGTCAAAGAAGGCGCTACTTGGTCGAGCCGGCAAAAAGTAAATGCATTACCGATTTCATACGGCCCAAAGGATTTACAGATAAAATTAAATAACGCAACTGCCCCTAGAATCGTGTACTCCACTATTTATCCTCAAAAAGTATATTATGTAGAAACCGAAAGGCCAAACACCCCACCCGAGATCGATCCTATACCTCTGAAAACCGTTAATGAAGGGGTACTTCTTTCATTTCCTGTCCCATCACACGATGATGATGGTGATCTGCCCACCTATTCACTTGAATCTATACTAGACAAAAATTACCCTGAAGGCGCTACTATCAGCAGCGACACAGGCATATTCCAATGGACGCCTACGTATGATCAGGCCGGATATTACGAAGTAAATGTGAAAGTGACCGACGGCAGAGGTGGCGAAGATACGGCGGATCTTCAAATAACGGTTCAGGATACCCCTGCAGTGAGAGTTGGGCAAGGAGAATGTATCCAAGACGTAATTGACGATCCCCAGAGGCAGGTTCCTATTATTTATGTATCTTCCGGTACCTATGCGGAGAATTTAATGATAGAAGAGGATATAACCTTGATCGGCGATGCCCCTTACAATACTATACTAAAAGGTAACATTGCTATTAAAGAGGCAGACCCAACAATCGAAAATTTCACTATATTATACAAGGAAGATCCTTATGATAACGTAATCTCATTCACCAATGCCTATTATTCTGGTTTGAAATTAATAAAAGACGCAGGTATTACTGCCATAAATTCAAATGTTACTGTGAAAAACTGCATTATAAAACCAGATCCTGAATTCCTTGATACATTGCCTGGTGAAGATAATTCATTGAAACATTACGGCAAGGGCATACAAATCTGGAATATGTATCAAAGCCCCGATATTAATCCTCAAATTGGATACAATCTGATACAAAATGCTGACACCGCTATTTATTGTTTCTCTCAGGCATTCGGAGGCGCAATATTAGGACAGTTAAAAAATAACACGCTTTATAATAACAATTATGGCCTCATACTGCGTATGCATGAGGAAAAACCCGAGATAAAAAATAACATAATAGTCAATGGGAAAGAAGGAATATCACTAACATACCGCGATAATGAGCGTTTTAACGAAAGAACAGCCCTAATCCACCATAATGACGTATGGGGTAATGCTCATAATTATTGGCTTGATGAGGAAGGAGTAGAATTCACTCCTCCTTTAATCAATAAGAATATTTCTCTTGACCCATTATTTGTAAATCCTCAAGAAAACAACTTCTATTTACAAGAAGATTCACCATGCCTCAATGCGGCCGATGATGGCGGATATATCGGTGCGTACCCTATCCAAACATCATCTGGGCCAATGCCGCCTTTACCTGACAGATTGCACTATTATACAAATAAGACCTTCCAAGTTGTAACAGGAGCAAAAGAGCCAAATACCTCTCTTTGGAGCAACGGTACAGAGGTTGTTCCGCTTAATCAAGAAATAACATGGTCATTTACAGCATCAGGTTTGATTGAAGGCGATAATATGCTAATGCTTACAGTCAAAAATTCAACCTTAGTTGGAAGCTACCCACCCGTTACCGTTACAGTCACGGTTGATACACGGCCTCCGATTGTCATTACCGATGCCCTCTTTGATAAGATGGCTATAAGCGACAATCCTGTTACTGTATCAGGGGCGTGTTCTGATAACTCAAGCGTCACTATTACCGTGAATGGTATCGAAGCCGCCTTATCAAATGGAAAATTCTCTGTAGAAGGCATAATACTCCAAGAAGGCGATAATCTCATTACAATAACCGCCACCGACGAAGCAGGCAATGTCTCCGAGAAGACGTATCATGTGGCGTATAAATCTTCTTCTCCATCCGAAGACCTTGCATATCAGCATATCTACGATGAAATGGATAAGTATTATAAGAAGACGACAGAATTTAAAGTCCAAGCAAAGGATTTCCTCAATAATAAAACATCAGTAAATATAAATGCCTACCTCAGCGTTACGGATTCGTGGCAGGAGGTTGAGATACCGTTGGTGGACTTTGCATCTGGAGGTGTAAACCTTACACAGATGGTCGCCTTCTTGCTAATGTTCGATAACCCCGTAACAGGAGGGACAATATATCTTGATGACATTAAATTAAAAGAACCAAGTCCTCAAACCGGAGAGCTTCTTATAGATGATTTCCAGAATGCAGATCCGCACGTTAATTCTTTGGGATACTGGACTTCAGATAGCGAATCGTGCGCCCTTAGCGTAGATGAAGGCGGAACCCACAAGATTGTCTGGGACAATAGCACGGATTATTGGTATACCGCAGTTTATAATGGAACGACACCAACTAACCTTTCAAGTTATGACAGGATTTCATTTAAAATTAAACAGGCAGATTGGCACACCTTAAGACTTATAGAAAGCTATGTCCCAACGCCTACCTTCAATGATAATTATTCAGCGAGGATATACGACACAGCCCTTGCGATATGCGCACTCGTTTCGAGAGGAAAGCCCGAGGATCTTGAGCGGGCTAAGATTCTCTCATATGCTTTAAAGTATTGTCAGGACAACGACCCTATCTTCCAGGACGGGAGACTACGCGATGTATACTGGTCGACAAACCTCATTGACTCAGAGACAAGCTTTGCTGCCGTAAAGGCCCCTGACTCAGGCTGCGGCAATATGGCGTGGGCTATGATCGCATGGTTACAATTCTATAGAACCGACCCTGCCAATAACCAAGATATACTGAACGCCGCTATCGGCCTTGCGAACTTTCTCAATGCAGAATATTACGATACGTTGTATCCGGGATATTTCACAGGATATCGTGATTGGGAACCGAATCAGGTCCTCCAGACATATAAATCGGTAGAGATAAATTCCACAGTGTATGCGGCATTTATGAAGCTATTTAATGCGACAGGTAATCCTATATGTGAGGATTCAGCAGTGTGGGCAAAGAGATTTGTGGAAGAGATAGGTTGGAATAAAGTTGATAAACTCTTCTGGGCGGGAACGCTCGACGACGGCCTTACAATAAATACACCGAGTTTATACATAGATTCCAATGCCATATCCATTATGGCCCTGGGAAAAGTAATGCCTTTTATAAAATCATTGAAATGGGTTGAGGATAATTACGCCGTAACAGCCGATGGATTTACCGGCTTTGACTGCAACAGAGACCTCGACGGAGTGTGGTTTAAAGGAACGGCTCAGATGGGCATAGCTTATTCCGTAACAGGTGATACTGTTAAATCAAGTAATCTATCGAGTGAATTAAGAAGGGTCCAGACTGAAGGACTCCATACCAATGGAAAAGGCCTTATTGTCGCTTCGCACGATAGCGTGACTTCGGGTTGGGGCTATCCTTATTATGCATCACCGCATATTGGAACAACAGCGTGGTTTGCGCTCTTAGAAAGAAATGTCAATCCTCTATGGGGCACAAGCATAATTTACCCTGTTGCTTACACAGGAGGCCGTATAGCAGGGCAAGTTAGTCTTGAAGGCAGAACAAATTATACCGCTCAATATACCTTTATATTGTCAAATACAGGACAAACAACCCCAATTGCTGAATATGCACCAATTAATGATGAAGATCCAGCCACTCCGGGTATTCAGATAACACTCGACCGAGACGGAAAATTTAATCTTTTTGATATTCCGGAAGGCACTTACGATTTATCGGTAAAAACCGACGGGTATTTGCGCCAGACCATATCGGGTCTGGAAATCAATGATGGAAGTTATTTGGATAATCTAGTATTTGACCCACTTATGGCCGGCGACTGCAATAATGACAATATAGTCGATTCTAAAGATAGTGTTATTATTAACAATGCAATGGGAACAACGCCGGGCCAATTGGCTTGGGATGAGAGGGCCGATGTGAATGGCGACGGTGTGATTAATAGTGATGATTACGATCTGATCAACACAAATATAGGCAAAACAGGCTCATTCGGAAAAGATATACTTGGTCCTACTTTTACAATCGACCTGCCGGCAAAATATAGCATCGCGACATATTCGCCTATCAATATCACCGTATCAGGAAAGATTGACGACAACAACGCAACCGTAACCGTAAACGGCGTGCAGGCCGCTGTCCAGAACGGCAGATATACAGCCTCGAACATCTTTTTGACATCCAGCAGTAATATAATAACCGTCCGCGCTGTAGACGGCGCAGGGCAGGTTACAGAAATTACACAAAGCGTCAAATTCGATACCACAACACCTATGCTTGTCTTGGAAGACTTTGAGGATACCCAGAAGAGAATCGGCGAATGGTGGGACAAAAATGGCTCGATTGTGTATCAGCGATGGGTTCAGGATAATTTCAGTAAAGACGGAACTAAGTCCCTAAAGGTTGAGTATCATAAATTCCCCGATTATGAAAACAGCTGCTTCGGCGCTCAGCCGATACAGGACGGTATCACGAATAATTTTACGCGGTTTAGTGAAGTGAGATTCTGGGTTTACACTGAAAATGCCGGATTATCGATAAAACTGAGTATAGAGGATATCCATGGCGGTACTTGGGAGAAGACGCGCTCTTCAACTGTTCAAGGTACGTGGGAAGAATTTATATACGACTTCTCCGATACGGCTATCGTAGATTTTAGCCAAGTCAAGAATATTATATTTACTGTAAATCCCGGAGATAGCGAATCTCAAGGAAACTTTAATATAGATAGCCTGCGGCTCATCTCATCTAACCGCTATGTCGCATCCGAGCCGCCTACGCCCGCATTAAATGGCACCTCCGGCCCTGATATATATGATACATACTCATTGGAGTGGACAGATACATCCTCCTCGGGCGGCAATATCTACGAGTTATGGGAAGATGAAAACCCGCAATTCAGCGCGCCCAAGATTTATTGGCTAAGCGATATTTCGTTATTCTTTAAAAATAGGGTTGTTGAGAAGACCTACTATTATAAAATCCGTTCATGGTCTTTACCTCCTGACGAAGGTGGGTTAAGCAGCCAGTGGAGCAATGTCTTCAGTGTGGCGATAGCTAATAAACCGCCGGAAATCGCCAGGGTGGATTCTTTCGTATCCAATGGCGATAACGATAACCAATATGAAAAAGGCCTTCTTGTAAATATCAACGTCGTAGAGGGCTACAATGCGCCTGATATAGTCGGCGGGACAGTAAGGATTATATCGGCAAGCACCGGCTACGATTCCGGAGTTATTCCTTTATCATTAAGTGAAGACGGCACTTACTGGACTTATTGCTGGGATACTACAGGGCGCTTACCCGCGTCCGACTATATTGTACAAGCGACCCTCAAAGATACTTTGAACCAAACAGCTTCGAATAACACAGCTCTTACGATATCACTCGACGCAACCACGTCGCCGCTTCTCAGTAAGTTAGTAGAAAATACCGACCTTTCCTATCCGGCGCGCGGTATGACCGTGAAAATAACAAGGATTTATGACCATTCACTGCGGGATGAGGAACCATTTGGGAAAGGATGGACCCATAGCTGTAATATACGGCTAAAAGAATATCCTGACGGCAGAGTTGATTTTGTAATGGGCAACGGCACAGAGACGATGTTTACACCCGTGGGAGATGGCGCTTATACAAATATGCCCGGCGTTCATGATAAATTGACCAAAAATCCGGATAACACATATAAGATAAGGAAGAAAGACGGAACAATCTTGAATTTTGGCACATCAGGTCAACTTCTATCTATTGTAGATACTAATAGCAACGCTATTAATTTTGCCTATTACCCCGACGGCCGCTTACATATAATAACAGACCCGAGTACCGGAACCTATACCTTTGTTTATAAGACCTGGACAGCCATACTTGAAAGCACATCGCGCACTTATACGCGGCTCGATTATATCGAAGACCCTGCAGGAAGAAAGGTAACTTATGGCTATCATGAACTATACGGCTATCTTATCTCAGTTAAAGACCCGCTTCAAAACACTACCGACTATGCCTATACAACAGACACGCAGAAGTTAAATTACATAAAGTATCCGGAAGGCGGCCATAGATACTTCACATATTACAATGACGAATATGGCCGGCTCCAATGTGAGTATAAAGATAATAATGAGGAAAAGAGAACCTATATTTATAGCAGCGCCGAACCGAAGCTGACGATACGAGATTACTACGGAAAAGACTCAATAATATACTTCAATGATTCTGGAAGGCCAGTCAGTATAACGGATGCCTATGGAAAGACCACCTATTATACGTGGGACGACGATTTAAATAGAACGAGCATAAAAGACCCTGAAGGCAACGAAATAAAGTTTACCTACGACGATATGGGTAATCTTCTGACACTTACAAGAAATAAAGCCGGAGTCGATTATGCAACTATTTATACCTATGATCCTATATATAACAAAGTAAAGACCATCACAGATGCCAAAAACCGCCTGATGATAGAATTCGATTATGACCCATCGGACGGAAATCCCCTTTCGGTTACAAATAAGATACCCGATGGAACAGACTATGTAGCGACGTTTGCTTACGACAGCTATGGCCAGCTCGAGACAAAAACCGACGCCAAAACCCATATCACAAGATATACCTATTATAACAATGGCCTCTTAAATGAAGAAAAGAGAGAAAAAGATCCTGCGACGATATATATTACCGCTTACATCTATGATAACTACGGTAATCCCAAAACGATTACCGATGCCGAGGGTCATATTACAACTTATACCTACAGCGTCTTAAATCAGCTCCTTGAAGTCAAGGATGCCAATCAATACTCCACATATTGTACTTATGACAAGAACGGTAATCTCAAGACCATAAAAGATTCCAAAAATCATCTTACTACATATAATTACAACCTGTTAAGCAGACTGACAAATGTAACCTATGAATACAACGAGCAGATTAACTATACCTATGACAAGATGGGTAATCTCAAGACAAAGAAAGACCAAAATAACAACACCGTAACTTACGACTATGATGACAGTTACAGGTTAAAGACAAAGACATATCAGGACACTACAGCCGTCAATTATTACTATTACGACGATGGCGCCTTAAAAGATGTTATAGATTCAAACGGAACTATTCACTATGACTACAATGAGTGGAACGAACTCGAGCAGGTAACATATCCGGGGAATGTCGTGGTTTCCTACGGATATGATGAACTGGGCAATCGAACAAGCATAACGTATCCTTCGGGCAAAGTCGTAAGTTACGACTATGACATAGTGAAGAGGATGAAGACGATAACGCTGGAAGGCGCCACGCCCAAAGTAACTACCTATACATGGAATGAATTATCTCAGAGGGAAAAACTCGAGCTTCCGAATGGAGCGAAAGTCGATTACACCTATGACACCCTAAATCGCCTCGAATCCCTCGCCAATTCTACCTTCGGCGGCTCAACCATCGCTGCCTTCACATACACCCACGATAAGGTCGGCAATCGCAAGACTATGACCGATGCCGAAGGACTTAATAGCTATACCTATGATCCCACATATCAGCTCACGAATGTAGATTATCCGACGAAGCCAGATCAGCATTACGTTTATGACCCAGCGGGGAATAGAGAGACCGTTACGGAAGGAGCCGAGATTACTTCCTATTCTGTAAATAACGCTAATAGATATTATGCTGTCGGCAGCGCTGCATATACTTATTACAATACAGGTTGCCTTAAAACAAAGACCGATGCAGGCGGCACTACGTATTATCAATATGATTACGACAACCGCCTTACAAATGTCATTGCGAGCCCGCCAGAGGCGGGCGAAGCAATCTATACCTATGACTACCTTAGCCGTCGCATTAAAGTCAACGACAACGGCACCATCACCAAATACATCTATGACGGTAACCGTGTTATCGCTGAAACTGATAACGTAGGCAATATCATATGCGAATACGTCTATGGCAACAGCATAGATGAGATATTATACATGATAAAAGGCGCTAACTTTTATTACTACCACTATGACGGGCTTGGTAGTGTAAAGGCTATTACTGACCCAGCAGGCGCAATTGTTGAAACTTACACTTATGATGCATATGGCAAGCCGACGCTGTACGATTCCACCCACACGGAAATCCCACAATCACAATTCGGCAACAGGCATTACTTCACAGGAAGAGAATTTGACAAAACATCAGGATTGTATTATTATAGGGCTAGGTATTACAATTGCTCTTTGGGAAGGTTCATGAGCCCGGATCCGGCAGGTCCTGTCGATGGGCCGAATTTGTATGCGTATGTAAATAACAATCCCTTGAATTGGGTGGATTCCTTAGGATTAGCACGGCGAGGATCTAGGCCGGTAGATGGGTGGCCTGGTCGATTTGCCAATCACGATCAAATTTTTTATGACGATGGGACTAATAGCGGTTTCTTTAACGATGATTCAATAAGAGATGATGTAGGTCACACAGAAGATGAATATGATTTTGGCGAGGACCCAACAACATATGATGATGATTATACAAGACAGGCTGAAGAAGATGTACAGGAAGATTGGGATATGGATTGGAGGATGCCATGGTGGAATCCCTGGGATTGGAATCACTGCCAACACTATTGTGATGCTGTGATCGATCAATATGGTGAAAATTTATTAAGAGATTTAAGAGAAAAGTATGGAGATGCACCTTTTGGTAAGAAATAGAGAGGAAAAGCTATATGAGAATACTAATAAAAATATTGATCAGCCTTGTATTATTCATATTAGTTAGTGGTATATTCTGTTTTTTAGGATTACGATTTTTTAATAGCTATATCTTGCGCAATAGCAAGTCAGAAGGATTGCGAGTTCTTGTGCAAATGTTGATGCCACCAGACGATCTATATGACTATCTAATGTATGAAAAAATAGATGTTACAAAAGCTGGAGCGGTTAGAGAATTCACATTCAAAAATAAATATCTTGGAAGGCATAGCTTCGGTATCGTGTTAGACAATTATTCTCAGGATTTATATTTCAACAAGAGTGCATTAAAACTTAAAATGCAAGTCAGTTTTTATATTGAAAATAACTTATATATCTCTCATACCGTTGAAAGCGATTATTATTCCTTCACAGGTCGCCACAAAGGCGGTTTTGGCTTTGACTCATATCGGTGCCCTGATGACTTGCCAAAAGATAAGATAATTACTTGCAGGATTGCAGTTATTACTCCAGATAAAGAAATTTCAGATAAATATGGTCCTATTATGTTTTACGTTAAGAAAATGTCAGATGAATGATTTGGACAGATTTTTTTGTAGGAAATAAGAGCAGCCCTACCAGCAACAGGGCAAAGCTACCACTCACCTCAAGCCTTGTAATTCTCGACAAGACGTTCGGCACAGCCTCACTGTCCTATGGTCAATAAGACGATACGGGACGCTCCCTCGGGAGCCACCCTTTTGCATTTTAAGTTGTTACATCTACATCAGTTACAATCCTCACCAAACCGCCTCACAATGATCGATTCCCACGGCAATTTCTACACCGCGTAGGTGTACCTTTTTACACCTACGCGGTAGGGAAATTATTACTTATAACAAGAATGGAAACCCCGAAACCATAAAAGATGCCAAAAATCATGTTACTACATATAATTACGACTTGTTAAACAGACTAACAAATGTAACATATGAATACAACGAACAGATTAACTATATCTATGACAAGATGGGTAATCTCAAGACAAAGAAAGACCAAAATAACAACATCGTAACTTACGACTATGATGATAGTTACAGGTTAAAGATAAAGACATATCAGGACAC